>CAJOQM010000001.1 GCA_905236845.1 uncultured Lachnospiraceae bacterium
GTGTCCAAGACTCATTGACATATGACTTTTGCGGCGTTAGAATAGCATAACTAAAAAACTAAGGAGCAGACTATGAGCAAATACACCTATGAACCCCGAGGGGTTTGTGCGAGGAAAATCGAATATGATCTGGAAGACGGAAAGATTTATAATCTTAAATTTACCGGGGGATGTAATGGGAATCTCCAGGCCATTTCAAAGCTTTTGGAAGGTCATGATGCCGTAAGGGCAGCGCAGATACTTCGGGGAAACGACTGCAACGGCAAGGGGACATCCTGTGCGGATCAGCTTTCGCGAGCCCTGGAAGAGGCTCTGGGTTAGGAGGCGTATATGGCTGGAAAGAAAAAGGAGCCTCTTTGCGAAAGCATTGCGGGCGAGGGCTGCGGGCTGAAAAAGGTGCTTGATATCGTGGGCGGAAAGTGGAAGATCATGATACTTTGTGTCATTGATAATAATGAGGTGGTGCGCTACGGCAACCTGCGCCGCGCAGTCTACGGCATTACAAACACCATGCTGGCAAATTCCCTGAAGGATATGGAAAACGACGGGCTGGTTCTTCGCAAGCAATACGATGAGATGCCGGTACGGGTGGAATATTCCCTTACGGACAAGGCAAAAAGCCTGATACCGATTTTGCTGGAATTAAAGAAATGGGGCGAGGTGAACCTGTAGATTGTCCCGGTATCCCACCTGCCCGTATTAATATATCATTTAATCAGCATTTCCTTAAGTCTTTGTAATCAGCGTTTCCTTAAAATCCATGGTTAGAAATTTTATACCACGTCAATATAATCTGCGTACTTGATATATTTTTTATACCGAATATAATAATATTATCAAATGAATATACGCAGACAAAGCGAAAGGAGAAAACCATGGAATACAAGTTTACATCAGAGAATTTTGAAGAAGAGGTAATGAAAAGCGACAAGCCCGTGCTGGTGGATTTTTACGCGAACTGGTGCATACCCTGCAAGATGATGGGACCTGTGGTAAAGTCCCTGGCAAAGGAATATGACGGTCAGGTAAAGGTCGGCAAGATAAATATCGATGAGGAGCCGGGTCTCGCCGGGCAGTTTAATGTGATGAGCATACCGTTTTTTGCCGTTATCAAAGACGGAAAGGTGGTTGACAGTGCGCTGGGCGCCATGCCAAAGAGAGCTCTGGAAGCAAAAATCAGGAAAGCTGTATAAAACAAGCTGCCTGCACACATAGAAATACACCTCCAACCAAGGGAAACATTCGGCTTTTTCGGGTGTGTTCTTTTATTTTCAAAAAGGGTGCATTATATGGGGAAATATGTTAAACTTTCCTATACATCTTAAATGAGAGGAAACCGGATTATGGATGCGATAATATATAATTCAAAAACAGGTTTTACAAAGCAATACGCAGATCTTTTGTCAAAAAAGCTATCCCTCTCTCAATATGACCTGAAGAAGGCTAAATCCGCCCTTTCCAAGGGAAGCGAAGTAATATTTCTTTCCCGGATAAAAAAGGGAAAGGTGGACGAATTCAAAAAAGCTGCAGGCAGATATGAGCTTTCCTGCGTGGTTGGAGTGGGAATGAGCATCGAAGGCGAGGAAGTGGCAAAGGGCTTTAAGGAGCAGACCGGTATAGACGAGCCCTTCTTTTATCTTCAGGGCGGCTTTGATTTTAACAGGCTGAAGGGGATGGATCGGTTTGTTATGAAGCAGTTTCGGGATGCAATGGTGCCCAGATATGAGGCGGCGACAGACTTGGATGAGGCGCAGATGAACATGCTTAAGATGTTTCGGGACGGAGGAAACTGCGTGAGTATAGACAGGCTTTCTCCTGTGATAGAATGGTACAGAAACAGGGAGAATGTCTGTTGAGCTTGATTTTCTTTATTAACAGTATACTTCTGGGCTTCGGGCTTGCCATGGATGCGTTTTCCGTGTCGCTTGCAAACGGATTTTGCGAGCCGGCGATGAAGGCAAAAAGAATGTGCCTTATAGCAGGCTTGTACGCCCTGTTCCAATTTGCCATGCCTATGGCAGGATGGTTTCTTATACATACCGCAGCCGGGATTTTTACAAATCTTTTGTTTTTAACTCCCTGGGCAGCATTGATACTTCTTTTGATTATCGGCACAAAGATGCTGACAGAAGGTATAAAAGAAGGAAAATGCAAAGGGAACGGCAACTGCGAGAGCTGTGCTTTTCGCGACTGCGCAAGGTATGGTATGAATCCCGGAGCCGGAAGGGTGACGGCGGGGGTCTTGCTGGTGCAGGCTGTGGCTACATCTATAGATGCTCTTTCCGTAGGTTTTACGATTACGGAATATACGGCAGGGGTTGCCTTTGTCTGTTCAATTATAATTGCCATAGTAACATTCGGGGTTTGTATGTGCGGTCTTAAGCTGGGAGTGCATTTCGGCACGAAGCTTGCGGGTCGTGCTAAAATACTGGGTGGTGTTGTACTTATTTTAATAGGGTTGGAAATATTTTTTCTGTAAAAAGAGTGTTTGTTTGTGAATATAATCAAAGAATCCCTCCTTACTGAGGAGGAAGCAAGAAAATATAAACTTTCATTAAGGGAATGCATTCTTGGCGACAAGCGGTTTTATACGCATGTCGCCGCTGTGGTTATTCCCATAGTTGTCCAAAATACCCTTACAAATATTGTAGGTCTCCTTGATAATGTAATGGTAGGACAGGTGGGAACTATTCCCATGTCTGCGGTTGCGATAGTAAATCAGCTGTTTTTTGTGCTTTATCTGGCGATGTGGGGAGCTACGGCAGGAGCCGGGATTTATACTACCCAGTTTTTTGGGAAGGGAGATTATGAGGGCGTTCGCACGACCATCAGGTTCAAATCGATTATATTAAGCATAATATTTTTTGCTGCGTTTATAATATTTGTTTTTGGCGGAAATGCTCTGGTAGAACTGTATATTTCCGCAGATACTTCGGCATATGACAGGGAACAGACTTTAATGTATGCCCGCCAATATATGCTTATTATGATTCCCGGGCTTATCCCTTTTTTCTTTACGAATATTGTGGCTACAACCATGAGGGAGGCCGGAAAAACAGTCCTTCCTATGAAAGCAAGCATTGCCGCTATGATTATAAATTTTATTCTCAATGCTCTTTTGATATTTGGTCTTTTTTGCTTTCCTAAAATGGGTGTTGCAGGAGCTGCTGTCGCAACATCCATATCCAGGCTTGCAGAGCTTATGATAATCATAATCGGTGCATTAAGAAAGCGCAAGGACTATGCGTTTTTTGCGGGGACTATCAAGGATTTTAAGCTTCCATTTGCAGATGCAAAAGCGATTTTTATGAAGTCTGTTCCTTTGCTTTTTAACGAGTTCTTTTGGGCACTTAGCCAGGCGGTTTTGCTTCAGTGCTATTCTGTGCGGGGTATAGCAGTAATCGCTGCCATGAATATATGCAATACCATATCCCAGATATTTAACGATGCCTATCTTTCCCTGGGAACATCTGCTTCTATTATATGCGGGCAGCAGCTTGGAGCAGGGAAGCTGGTAGAGGCAAGGAGGTCTGCATGGAGAATGGCTGTCATAAGCGTGACCTCATGCCTTGTTTTGGGAAGTATATTATTTATCATAGCGCCGGTTATTCCGCATTTATATAATACAGAGGATGAAATCCGTCAGATGGCGACTGTGTTTATCCGGGTTCTTGCCTTGTGCATGCCTTTTTTTGCTTTTTCTAATGCGGCTTATTTTATTATTCGTTCGGGAGGGCGGGTTTTTGTTACCATGCTTTTTGATGGTGTGTTTGCCTGGGGAGTGAGTGTGCCGGTTGCCTTTGTGCTGGCGAATTTTACCGGGCTTTCCGCAATAAATATATATGCTTGTGTCTGCCTTGCGGAGTTTGCCAAATCCATAGCGGGATTTATATTGGTAAAAAGCAGCATCTGGGTGAAAAATCTCGTAAGGGGAGAAACATAAGAAGTAAATTGCGTAAAGAGCAAAAAGAATGTATAATGACATTGATTTTGCCAAAGGAGTATGGAAAGGATTTATCACTGATGATACGAATAGAGCATCTGAAAAAGGAATATCCCAATGTTACTCCTCTTAAGGATGTAAGTGTGACAATAAATGACGGGGATGTTATATCCGTTATAGGACCCTCCGGCACGGGCAAGAGCACGCTGCTTCGATGCATAAACAGACTTGATGAGCCTACATCGGGCAGGATATATATAGATGATGAGGAGATAACCGCACCCAAGGCCAACCTGGAGAAAATACGCCAGAAAATGGGTATGGTATTCCAGTCTTTTAATCTTTTCGGGCATCTTACCGTGATAGAAAATATTATGATGGCGCCTATGGAGCTTTTGGGGAAAAGCAAAGAAGAAGCTTATGAAGACGGTATGAGGCTTTTGCGAGAGGTTGGACTTTCGGATAAGGAAAACAATTATCCCGACGAGCTTTCCGGCGGACAGAAACAGCGTATCGCCATAGCCCGTACTCTTGCCATGGATCCGGAAGTGATTCTTTTTGATGAGCCCACAAGCGCCCTTGACCCTACTATGGTAGGAGAAGTGCAGGCGGTTATCCGCGATCTTACGAAGACCGGAAAGACCCTTATGATCGTTACCCACGAAATGAATTTTGCCCGGAGTATAGCAAACAGGGTCTTTTATATGGACGAAGGCGGGATATACGAGGACGGTACGCCGGATCAGATATTTGATAATCCTATAGGGGAAAATACCCGCAGGTTTATCAGAAAGCTTAAGATACTGGAGATTTCGGCAAAAACGGAAAGCTTTGATTTCCCCGGTGCCGTAGGTCAGATAGATGATTATTGCAGAAAAAACCAGATTTCCGCAAAGAAAACCCTGCGTCTGCATCTGGTAACAGAGGAAACAATCCAGATGCTTGCTAAAGAGGAGGGCATATCGGAGATTAATATAAATGCTGAATATTCCGAAGCGACCGAGGGGCTGTCTGTCGAAATAAGGTTTGCAGGCAGAAAGTTTGATGTACTTACAGATGGAGATGAGCTTGCGGTATCCGTAATAAAAGGAGAAGCATCTGCTGCGGAATATTCGTTTGACGAAGAGGAAAGCCTTCCCAACAAGGTTTTGATTCGGATAGAATGAAAAACCGGTGCCGGGTTTTCCCCCCGCAGATGAAACCGATATCAAATTATTGAGGAGCAAAAATGGCTGAAAAACTTGTTCTTATAGATGGATACAGCATATTACACAGAGCCTATTACGGGATGCCGGATCTAACGAATTCGGAGGGACTTCATACCGGTGCCGTAAGAGGCTTTCTTAATATATTCTTTAAGATTACGGAGGAAGAAAAGCCGGATTATATTACTGTTGCTTTTGATGTCCATGCTCCTACCTTTAGGCACAAAATGTATGACGGATATAAGGGAACCAGAAAGCCCATGGATGATGAGCTTAGGCAGCAGGTGCCTGTTCTTAAGGATACTCTCGTTGCCATGGGGATTAATATCTGTGAATGCGAAGGATATGAGGCGGACGATGTTATAGGGACTCTGTCTTTGCAGGCAGAGGGCATGGGTTATGATGTATCTGTCATATCCGGGGACAGGGATCTTCTGCAGCTTGTGTCGGATAGGGTTCGGATAGTTATTCCAAAAACAAAAAAGACCGGAAATGAAATAGAAAATTACGGGCCTGATGAGCTTCGGGAACTCTATCACGTTACAGCAGAAGAGTTTATAGACCTTAAGGCGATAATGGGAGACAGCTCCGACAATATCCCCGGCATTCCGGGCATAGGGGAAAAGCGGGCTATGCCCATTATCGAGCAATTTCATTCCATAGAAAACGCCTACGAGCATGCCGACGAGATAAAGCCCCCCTCAGCGTCAAAGGCATTTAAGGAGCATTATGATTTGGCGGTTTTAAGCAAAAAGCTGGCCGCCATAGAAAGGCATGCCCCGGTTCAGTTTGATTCCGAAAAATCCCGGGTTGGTGATTTTTACACTGCAGATGCGTATGCCATGATAAAAAAGCTGGAATTTAAACAAATGTATTCCAGGTTCGAAGAGGTTGACATAACGCCGGGGCAAAAAGCCGGTGACCCTCTTAAAGATAAGGTACATATCATTGACTCGGCTTCAGAAGCAGGGAAGCTTCTTGATGGGCTGGGGGCGAAGGATACTGCGGCTGTATATGTATGCAGGGAAGGGGAAGATATACAGGGTCTTTCATATTGCAAAGACGAGGAGAATTATTACTATTTCCCTGTATCAATGTTTTTTAATGAAGGCATGATGGCGGATACCGCAAAGAAAATCTTTGA
This sequence comes from uncultured Lachnospiraceae bacterium, assembly GCA_905236845.1. Classification (GTDB taxonomy): domain Bacteria; phylum Bacillota; class Clostridia; order Lachnospirales; family Lachnospiraceae; genus RUG14243. Next base: position 6,293 of record CAJOQM010000001.1, read on the forward strand.
AAAAGCAGGGAAAGTCCTGTGCTATGATCTTAAGGATGTGCTTAAGCTTTGCGATGACAGGGATTTTACAGCAATGGTAAACGAAATGATTGCATCTAAAAGGGTGGCGGATATCAGGATTGCGGCATATCTGGCGGATCCTTTGCAAAGCGATTATCCCTGTGAATCCATAGCGGCGGAATATGCAGGCGTAAATCTTCCCGCAAAAGAAGAGCTTATCACGAAGAAGACTCCCAAAGAGGAGCTGCCCCAAAAGTATGCCATTCTTTCCCAGGCGGCTGTCTGTGCGGTTTTCAAGAGCGCAGAAAACCTGATAAACACCCTTAAAGAAACCGACATGTCGGATTTGTATTATGAAACGGAGCTTCCTTTGGTAGCGGCTCTTTACGAGTGCGAGAAAAACGGAATGGTATGCGACAGGGAAGCGCTTTCCGAATATGCAAGATCTCTTGCCGGAGGAATGACAGAGCTTGAGACAGGTATATACAAGGCTGCGGGGGAGGAGTTTAACATACTTTCCCCAAAGCAGCTGGGCGTAATCCTTTTTGAGAAAATGGGAATCCCCGGAGGAAAGAAGACAAAGACCGGGTATTCGACGGCGGCGGATGTTCTTGAAAAGCTGGAGGATGAGTATCCTGTCGTAAGGGATATATTGCAATACCGCCAGTATTCCAAGCTTAAATCAACCTATGCCGAAGGCTTGCAGGCCTTTGTACGCTCTGACGGAAGGATTCATACAAACCTGAATCAGACCGTAACTGCAACGGGGCGCCTTTCGAGCTCCGACCCGAACCTCCAGAATATCCCTGTCCGCATCGAACTGGGACGCCAAATCCGAAAAGTATTTTCGACACCGGAGGGATATGTCTTTGTGGATGCGGATTATTCCCAGATAGAGCTTAGGTTGCTTGCTCATATGTCCGGGGATGAGAATCTGATAGAGGCATACAAAAGCGCAAGCGATATTCATGCCATTACGGCAGCTAAAGTCTTTGGCGTGCCCCTCGAAGAGGTTACAAAGGAGCAAAGAAGAAATGCAAAGGCCGTTAATTTCGGCATTATCTACGGCATAAGCTCCTTTGGACTGGGGAAGGATCTTAGCATAACGACCAAGCAGGCCGGGCAATATATCGAGCAGTATTTTGAGGCGTACCCGGGGATAAAGGCTTTCCTTGACGGGCTTGTAGCATCCGCAAAGGAAAAGGGATACGCAAAGACCATGTATAACAGGCGGCGTCCCATACCGGAGCTAAAATCAAATAATTTTATGCAAAAATCCTTTGGGGAAAGGGTGGCCATGAATGCTCCTATTCAGGGAAGCGCTGCAGATATTATGAAAATCGCAATGAACCGTGTGTACAGTCGCCTTATGAAAGAGGCAAAGGATTCAAAGCTGGTGCTTCAGATACATGATGAGCTTATAATTGAAGCCTCTGCGGATGAAGCTGATCTTGCGGAGCGCATTTTAAGAGAGGAAATGGAAGGTGCAGCGAATCTCCGGGTTCCTCTTATAGTAGACGTTCAAAGGGGAGAAAACTGGTATGAAACCCATTGAGAAAAGGACTGTCGTAATCGGCATGACGGGAGGTGTGGGTGCCGGCAAGAGCACTGTTCTTGATTTTATAAAAGATGAATACGATGCCGTTATCTTTAAGACAGACGAGATAGCCCATGATGTAATGGAGCCGGGCGGGGCTTGCTACGGGAAGCTTCGGGAAATGCTGCCAAGCGATGTCTTTGATGATGAAAATGCCGGTAAAACCGGCGGAGCTATTAACAGAAAAAAGCTTGCGGCTTTTATTTTTGAGGATGAATCCCTGCGGGATAAAATCAATTCTCTCGTACATCCCGCCGTGGGTGAAGAACTTTCTTTATCAGTTGAAAAAGAAAAAAAGCAAAATCATCCGGATTATGTTATAATAGAATCTGCGTTGTATACGGGAGGAGGATTTGCGCTTTTGTGCGACGAGGTGTGGAATGTAACGGCTGCGGAAAATGTGCGGGTGGAGCGCCTCGTTTCAAGCAGAGGATACACTGCCCAAAAGGCTGCAGATATCATAAAAAGCCAGTTTAAAAATGAATCGCTCGCATCTAAGCTTCCCGTACAGATAGATAACAGCGGAGCTTTCGAGGATACAAAAGTTAGCATAAAAGAACAGCTCGACAGGATATGGCGTGTATATAACGCTGTATGATACAGTTCGAAAGGGGACAGGATTTTGGACTTACGCATGGGAAATGAAGGAATGAAGGGGGCGGCTGCCTTAAATGAATTAAAGGAAGAAGCGCCCGAAAAAGCCGAAGATATATTGATTGAGAATCCGGAGCAGGAAGATGCTGAATCTGTAGAAGCCGAATCTGCGGAAACCGAATCCGAAGAGCAAAAGATAGTATTCGGACTTGATATAGGTACGCGAAATGTCGTGGGAACAGTGGGATACAGGGACGATCTTGAGATATTCCATGTCATAGACCAGTACAGCCAGGCTCACACTTCCCGCGCCATGCTGGACGGACAGATTCACGATATTACCGCCGTAGGGAAGACTCTTTCCCAAGTGCGCAAAATCCTTCGGGAAAAGACAGGCTATGATCTTGATAATGCCTGCATAGCAGCGGCAGGGCGTGTCCTTAAGACCGTTACCACCAGGGTGGATATGGAATTTGACGAAGAGACCGTGGTGACGGAAGAGCATGTCCAGAATCTGGATCTTTTGGGTGTGGATGAAGCCCAGTCCATCCTTAATACAAATAACGATACCAAATTTAAATTCTACAGCGTGGGTTACAGCACTGTCCGCTACTATACAAATGACGATCCCATGATAAACCTTATAGGCCACAAAGCAAGGAGGATATCAGAGGATATCATAGTTACTTTCCTTCCGGAAGATGTGGTGGATGGTCTTTATATGGCTGTGGGTCTTGCGGGAATGACAGTCGAAAACATGACTTTGGAGCCTATAGCCGCCATAAATATTGCTATCCCCAAATCATTCCGTATGTTGAATATCGCCCTTGTGGATGTGGGCGCCGGCACCAGCGATATTTCCATTACCAAAGACGGTACAATTATCGCATACGGCATGATACCCAAGGCCGGGGACGAGCTTACGGATAAACTTGTCCAGACCTATCTTACGGATTTTGACACAGCCGAAAAGATAAAGATGCAGGCAGGGAAGAAAGAAGAAATCGAATTTGAGGATATCTTGCGGCTTCCGCATAAAGTTACCTCCCGGGAAGTGATGCAGGTGCTTCGTCCCGTCGTTAACGAGATGACAAGAGATATCGCCAATCATATAAAGGAATTAAACGGCGGAGAAAGCGTTATGGCAGTGTTCCTCGTAGGAGGAGGCGGCAGAGTAAGCGGATTTACCGAGGCGCTCGCCGAGGAGCTGGAGCTTCCCCCCGAGCGTGTGGCTTTAAGGGGCGAAGAAGTCCTGGGGGACATTATATACGACAACGAAGAGCTGGATAAGGATTCCCTGGTGGTTACGCCTATCGGAATATGCATGTCCGCCTTTGAGCAGAAAAACAATTTCATATTCGTGCATTTTAACGGCGAGCGAATGAAGCTATACGATAACGATCATCTGACTGTGGTAGATGCCGTCGTGCAGGCGGGATTCCCCAACGAAAACCTTTTCCCAAAGAGCGGAAAGAGCCTGGAATATACCTTAAACGGCAAGCAAAAGATGGTACGGGGAAAGTCCGGAGAGCCTGCGGAAATCACCATAAACGGCGAGCCTGCTAGTCTTAGCGATTCTCTGGAGCTTAATTGCCACATAGAAATAAAGCCGTCTACGGAAGGCGCTCCGGCTACCCAGATGATAAGCGAAATAGAAGAATACGGCAGCGACGATCTTTGTTTCCTTGTAAACGGAACTACGGTATTTTGCCCCAGACCTGCTGTGGCAAACGGCGAGACCGTATCCAAATACTACGAAATACAGGAAGGAGACGAGATTACCTTCAAGGATTTTTATACCGTAAAGCAGCTTATGGAGTTCCTCGATGTAGAGGTAGACGTTGACAAGGAGCTTCTGGTAAATAATAAAGACGCTTATTTTGACACGGAAATATATGATAATTTCACGGTTCAATGGGTGCTTATGGACTATTCCTCCGAAGGAGGAGAATCTTCCGAAGGCATGACAAAGCTTGAAAAGATATTCGGAACGGAAGATGATGATCCCTTAAAGGATATCCGTCCCGGAAAGCCGAGAGATCCGGAGGAAGACGAGCTTACCTTTGGATTTGCCGGGACGGGAGAAACCGTTCCCAAGAGCACATCCACCGAGCAGCAGATGATTACTGTCAACTGCAACGGCAAAAACGTGCTTATGACAGGCAAAAGCGATTATATATTCGTGGATATATTTGATGCCATAGGCTTTGATACATCCGAAGGTCACGGAAGATCCATTATCACGACTCTCAACGGACATAACGCCCACTATACCGAGATGCTCTCGGAGGGCGATGTCATTGAGATAAAGTGGAGCGAGGAGCAATAAAATGCTGGAAATGATGCCCATAGCAAGCGGCAGCAGCGGCAATTGCATATACATGGGGACAGACGGCACCCATATACTTGTGGATGCAGGCATTAGCGGAAAGAAGACAAAGGAAGGCCTTGAGAGCATCGGCCTTACGATGGATGATGTAGACGCTATCCTGGTGACGCATGAGCATTCCGATCATGTAAAAGGTCTCGGCGTCCTTGCCAGAAGCTTCGGAAAGCCCATGTATGCTACCCGGGGCACCATAGATGCCCTCTCAAAAGATGTTTCCCTGGGGAAAATTCCCCATGAGCTGTTTCATGTCATAGAAGAAAAAAAGAATTTTTCTATTAAAGATATGGAATTCCGGGCGATTCCCATTTCCCATGATGCCGCCCAGCCCGTAGGCTACATAGCCCGCTCCGGCGGCAAGTCCGCAGCTGTTGTGACGGATCTAGGATGCTACGACGAGGAGCTTCTGGGAGAAATAAAGGGACTTGATATGCTGCTTCTCGAGGCAAATCACGATGTGAGGATGCTTGAGACCGGACAATATCCCTATCAGCTGAAGATGCGCATACTTTCCGAAAAGGGACATCTTTCCAACGAGTCTTCGGGAAAGCTGCTGACCCGGATTTTACACGACAAGACAAAGGCGGTTATGCTGGGGCATTTAAGCCACGAAAACAATATGCCGCCCCTTGCCCTTGAAAGCGTAAAGGCGGAAATAACCCTTTCAAACACACCTTATAAGGGGAATGATTTTCCCATATATGTAGCAAGTCGGGATATGCCGTCTGAAAAAATAACGGCATGAGCCGGGAATTATAATAGGAGAAAGCAAATGAGCGATTCAAAAAACAGGACTATAATAACGGTTCTCGGAAAAGATTCCGTGGGCATCATCGCAAAGGTATGCACATATCTTGCAAACAACCATATAAATATTCTTGATATTTCCCAGACTATCGTGCAGGGATATTTTAATATGATGATGATAGTAGATCTTTCAAATTCCTCAAAGCCCTTTGCGGACTGCTCCGATGAGCTGGCGCAGATAGGCGATGAGCTGGGAGTAAAGATAAACTGCCAGCGCGAAGAAATATTCGATTCTATGCACAGACTCTGATCAAAAAAAGCAAAGGCGGGCTCTGCGACTGGCGCCCACCTGACGCATAAAAGGAATATATTATGATTACAAGATACGAAGTAAACGAAACAAATGATATGATAGAAAACGAGAATCTCGATGTCCGTACCATTACCCTGGGTATCAGTCTTCTTGACTGCGCAGATTCTTCGTTAGAAGGCACAAAGCAAAAGATATACAACAAAATAACCGATGTGGCAAAGGATCTTGTATCCACGGGAAAATCCATAGAAAAAAAATACAGTATTCCTATTGTAAACAAGCGGATTTCCGTAACTCCCATTTCCCTGGTAGGGTCTTCGTGCTGCAAGAGCCCGGAGGATTTTGTATCCCTTGCCCATACCCTGGATGAGGCAGCGGGTAAAGTCGGGGTGAATTTTATCGGGGGGTACTCTGCCCTGGTAGCAAAGGGCATGACCGAGGCCGACAGAATGCTTATTGAGTCATATCCCAAGGCGCTTCACGAGACAAAGCTTGTATGCGGCTCGGTAAATCTGGCCTCTACAAAGACCGGCATAAACATGGATGCCGTAGGCCTTATGGGAAAAGTTATCCTTGATGTGGCAAAGATTTCGGAGGATACCGATTCGGGAGATTGCATGAAGCTTGTGGTATTTTGCAATGCGCCGGATGATAATCCCTTTATGGCAGGAGCTTTCCACGGCGTGACGGAGCCGGATGCGGTAATAAACGTAGGCGTAAGCGGACCGGGCGTCGTAAAGACTGCCCTTGAAAAGGTGCGGGGAGAGAGCTTTGAAATCCTTTGCGAAACCATCAAAAAGACGGCCTTTAAGGTGACCCGAGTAGGTCAGCTCGTAGCAAAGGAAGCATCATCCATGATGGGAATACCCTTTGGCATCGTGGATCTTTCGCTGGCGCCGACCCCTGCCGTGGGAGATTCGGTAGCAGATATATTAAAGGAAATAGGTCTGGAAGAAGCGGGAGCTCCGGGGACGACAGCAGCCCTTGCCCTGCTTAACGACCAGGTAAAGAAGGGTGGCGTAATGGCCTCGTCATACGTAGGCGGACTTAGCGGAGCCTTTATTCCCGTAAGCGAAGATGCAGGTATGATAAGGGCTGCAGAAAGCGGAGCCATTACCATAGAAAAGCTTGAAGCTATGACCTGCGTATGCTCCGTAGGGCTCGATATGGTGGCGATACCCGGAGACGTATCGGCATCGACGGTATCCGGCATCATAGCAGATGAGATGGCCATAGGAATGGTAAATCAAAAGACTACAGCCTGCAGGCTTATTCCCGCATACGGCAAAAAGGTCGGGGACAAGGTGGAATTCGGCGGACTCTTCGGATATGCGCCCGTAATGCCCGTAAATACACATTCCTGCGAAGACTTTATAAGCCGGGGCGGAAGGATCCCTGCACCGATACACTCTTTTAAGAATTGAGGCAGAGAACTTAGCGAAATCGAGCCGTAGGCGAAGATTGAGTTTAGTCGTAGCCCTGTCGATGCAGTTAGTGAAGACAAGCACGAAGTGCGCAGACTGAACTTACAAATCGACTGAGGCAGAGAACTTAGCGAAATCGAGCCGTAGGCGAAGACTGAGGCACAGAACGAGAACATTATGAACGATAAAGATATTCTCAAAAAAGTAGACCACACATTGCTAGAGCGCACGGCTACATGGGAGGACATCAAAGTCATTATCGACGATGCCATCTCCTACGGCACCGCCAGCGTCTGCATTCCTCCGAATTTCGTCGGAAGAGCTGTGGATTACGCTGCGGGACGCATGAGCATATGCACGGTCATCGGTTTCCCTAACGGCTATTCAACGACGGCTTCAAAGATTTTTGAGACCGTTGATGCCATAGAAAACGGCGCTTCAGAAGTTGATTGTGTTATCAACGTATGCGATGTGAAAGCCGGAGATTGGGACAGCGTCCGGGCTGAGCTTAATGCTCTTCGGGAAGCTTCCGCAGGACGCATCTTAAAGATTATCATTGAATGCTGCCTGCTTACCGATGACGAAAAGATAAAGCTTTGCAAGCTGGTTACGGAATCCGGCGCAGATTTTATAAAGACGTCCACGGGATTTTCCACAGGGGGAGCGACTCTTGATGATGTTAAGCTTCTTCGACAAAACGTGGGAAGCTCCGTAAAAGTCAAGGCAGCAGGGGGTATTTCTTCACTTGAAGATGCCGAAAAATTCATAGAAGCGGGGGCGGATCGCCTCGGCACCAGCAGGATAGTAAAGATATTAAAATCCACATCGGATTGACAGTTTTTTAACATTAGATTAAAATGGTTACACGCAGTTGGCTGAGATATATGTGCATACGGAATCAGGAGGCGGGATATGGCTACTACTATTAGTAATATGGAAATGGATGTGATGGGCGAAATCGCCAATATCAGCATGGGTAATGCGGCGACTTCTCTTGCGATGATGGTAAACCAGGCGACTGATATTACAACGCCTTTTGTGGAAATCGTAAGCCGGAGCAAGGCTCTTGACGACTACGAAAATACCTGCTATTTCGTGCAGGTTCATTATACCCTCGGTGTAGAGGGAAACAACGTCATGATCCTTAAGGAAAAGGATGTAAAGATCATGATGGATCTTATGATGGGAGGAGACGGCTCAAATTGCGAAGGCGAAGTCAACGAAATGCA
>CAJOQM010000002.1 GCA_905236845.1 uncultured Lachnospiraceae bacterium
TGTATTCCTTAGCGACGGACGGCGTGATAACAGTGTCCGAAGCTGCCAAAAGAGCGCAGATGAGTGAATCGGAGTTTGTAGAAAAAATGAAAGGGAAAAGCTTTAGTGGCAACTAAAAAAGAACAAAAAGAATTTAACGACAGCGTTGCGGCACTTAAAGCTGATATTTCCGGAAAGACGTTCCACGGGGCATATCTTATTTACGGCGAAGAGGGTTATCTTATTTCCAGGTACAAGAAACAGCTTATAGGTGAGATACTTCCCGAAGGTGACACCATGAATCTTAATGTCTTTCGGGATTCCTTTTTGGAAGATGAGATTATTGATTTGATAGCGACCGTCCCGTTTTTTGCGGATAAGAGAGTGGTTATTCTCGAAGATACCGGGGTTTTGCAAGCGTCAAATAAAAGGCTTGCGGAAGCCGTAAAGTCTATGCCCGATACCACTGTTCTTATTATAACGGAGAGGGTTACATATAATGCAAACGGTACACCGAAATCCGTTATGGATAAGCGCACGGCTATCTATAAAACCTTAAAAGAAAAGGCTCTTATCATAAATTGTATTATTCAAAGCAGAAGTACACTTGAAAAGTGGGTGCTTTCTCTGGTAAAATCAGAAGACAAATTAATAGATGCAAAGTCTTTGTCCCTTTTTCTGGATCTTGTGGGAACGGATATGATGCGCATAGAAAACGAGGCGACAAAGCTGTTTTCTTATTGCGCAAATAAGGGCGATATCACATCAGATGATGTCCTTTCCATAGTAAGCGGGATTCCAACGGATCGCATGTTTGACTTTATAGATGCGGTATCGGAGGGCAGGCTAAAAGAAGCTATGCGCCTGTATGCCGATTTGTCAGCTCTGCGGGCCGGGGCGGGCAGGATAGATGCCATGCTTATCAGGCATTTTAATATCGTGCTTCGTGCAAAAGACCTGTATGATAAAGGACAAAGCGATAAGCAAATAGCCCAGGCCTTGGGGGTGAGTCCCTTCTTTGTAGGGCAATATATACGCCAGTCCAGACGGTTTAACAGAAAGTCTCTGGTAGTTGCCCTTAACGCCATAGCGATGAGCGTATCTTCCCAGAGAGCCGGTATCATGAACGAAGATATCGCATTGGAAATGTTGATTACGGACTTATGCAAAGCGTCCGCCATATCATAAAATGCTATAAAGCCCGATGGGCAAATAAATTTAAGGAGATGCAACAATGGAAGAAAGCATGGAAAATTTCGAAAAGGAATTGGAAGAATCCTATAAGGTCATGGGAGACGGGGAGAAAAACACCGACGAGCTTATGGCCTGGGAGAAAGCAAAGGAATATCTTGAAAGCGGAGAGATACTTAGCCTTGAGGTATCCGGAATAGTAAACAAGGGTGTTATCGTAATGATAGAAAACACTCTTCGGGGGTTTGTACCCGCATCAAAGCTCTCCCTTTCGAGAATTGACGACCTTAACGATTATCTTGGGAAGACTATCCGGGTAAAGGTTATTACCGTAAATCCCGACAAGCAGGAGCTGGTGCTTTCCGCCCGGGAAATATTAAAGGCTGAGCGCAATGACGAAAAGAAAAAGAAAATAGAAGCGGTAGAGGTAGGGGCTGTCCTTACCGGAAAGGTTGATTCCATAAAAGATTACGGCGCATTTATCGACCTTGGAGACGGCTTGAGCGGACTTCTTCATGTCTCCCAGATTTCGACTAAACGTATAAAGCATCCTTCCGATGTTCTTAAGGAAGGTCAGGATGTTACGGTCAAGGTGACACAGAAAAAGGACGGCAAGCTTTCTCTTTCCATGAAGGCACTTGAAGAGGCGCCGGAAAGCGACAGGGCACCCAGAGAAAAGGTCAAAATCCCCAAGGCGGAAAATATCGGAACATCCCTTGGCAGCCTTTTAAAAGACATTAAGCTTTGATTTGCGACGTTTCGGTCTTATTCCCGGCAGAATGCCCGGAAAAGATGTCCGCAGCACCAATAAAATCAAAAATAAACCGGCGCTCCGTAACGGGACGCCGGTTTTTCAGCCGCTTTTGATGCAATGCATCGAATATATAAATTACATACTTGCTACTGCCTTGGTAAGGCGTGAAGTCTTGCGGGAAGCGGTGTTCTTATGAATAACACCCTTCTGTGCAGCCTTTGCAAGCTCTACGGAAGCATCCTTAAGAGCTGCGCTTGCAGCATCTTTATCATTAGCCTCCACAGCATTCTCAACCTTCTTTACATATGTCTTTACGCGGGATTTTACGTTCTTATTTCTTTCAGCGTTACGCTTTGCAACGAGAATCCTTTTCTTTGCTGACTTAATGTTTGCCAACTCCTTCACCTCCGTTTCTGTGAATATCGTCTGTTTATATAAAATCTGCGGTAGATGAAGGACACACGGATCCTGTCCGCAGACAACCAGGCTATAATAGACCAATTACCAACCTTTGTCAAGTAAAAACGCAAAGATTTTTTGCCGGGAAAAACGCATAAACTTGTCCAGAAGATAAATGACAGCTAATCGCTTCGCATCAATAATATGACGTCAACCCGCTTCACTACCTTTCTCTCGCAGTGTCGCATTCGGACGGTGCTTTGGCTCGCATTGCCCCGTAGCTTCGTCAATTCGCTAA
>CAJOQM010000003.1 GCA_905236845.1 uncultured Lachnospiraceae bacterium
GGCGGGATTCGCCTATCCCGATTTTTCGCCTGCCTTTAACGATGCCATGAATGCTGCCATATACGAAGGCAGCGGCCATGCATTGCGGATAGAGGCTCCCTTTGTAAACGGGACAAAGGCGGATATCGTGCGTAAGGGACTTGAGCTCAAGGTCCCCTATGAACTTACCTGGTCTTGCTATGAGGGAGGAGATACCCCTTGCGGATGCTGCGGCACCTGCATAGACAGAGCAAAGGCATTTGAGTTAAATGGGGCTAAAGACCCGTTAATAAAGACAGATTAAACGGGGTTAAAGACCCGTTAATAATGACAGAAAGGAAAATTGACATGAGCGAAAACGTAATGATAATGAATCATCCCCTGATAAAGCACAAGATAACCATGCTTCGGGATGTAAACACCGGAACGAATGAGTTCAGGACTCTTGTAAGCGAGATTGCCATGCTTATGGGATATGAGGCGCTGCGAGACCTCCCTCTGGAGGAGGTTGACATAACGACTCCCATTGAGGCCACAAAGTCTCCCATGATAGCGGGCAAAAAGCTTGCTATCGTGCCTATCTTAAGAGCCGGTCTTGGTATGGTTGAGGGTCTTACAAATCTTGTTCCCACAGCAAAAATCGGTCATATCGGTCTATACAGAGATCCCGATACTCACAAGCCTCATGAATATTATTGTAAGCTTCCTACACCCATAGAGCTTCGGACCATAGTTGTCGTAGATCCTATGCTGGCAACCGGAGGCTCTGCCAGCGAGGCGATTGATTTTATAAAGCAGCATGGCGGAAAAAAGATAAAGTTTATGTGTATAATAGCTGCGCCCGAAGGTCTTGAGAAGCTTACGAAAGAACACCCCGATGTACAGGTGTATGTAGGAAATCTTGACCGGGAGCTTAACGAAAACGCTTATATCTGTCCGGGTCTTGGAGATGCGGGCGACAGGATATTCGGTACGAAATAGGAGGAGAGATGGCTGGAAACAGAGATATAAAGGATGCGAGAATACTGGGGTGGCCCAGGATGCTTATTCTGGGACTTCAGCATATGTTTGCCATGTTTGGCGCAACCATACTGGTTCCAATATTGATAGACGGATATTTCGAAGGGGAAGGAATGTCCATACAGGTTACGCTTTTTTGCGCCGGCGCAGGAACGCTGCTTTTTCACCTGATTACAAAGTTTAAGGTACCGGCGTTTCTGGGATCGTCTTTTGCATTCCTCGGAGGATATGCTACGGTTGCCTCGCTAAACACCGGCATATACGCCGGTATGTCCATGCATGAAAAGCTTCAGTATGCCTGCGGCGGAATTGTCGTATCCGGCGCTATGTATATTATCCTTGCCCTTATTATAAGATGGCTTGGCGTTGCGAGAGTTATGCGGTTTTTACCGCCTGTAGTTACAGGACCTATCATTATGTGCATAGGTCTGTCTCTTGCCCCGAGCGCCATAAGCAACGCATCGGCAAACTGGCTTCTTGCCATTATAGCCTTTGCGGTGGTTGTCATATTCAATATCTGGGGGAAAGGTCTCTTTAAGATAATCCCTATTCTTATGGGTGTTGTAATAGCCTATATCTGTGCAATGATATTCCAGGCGTTTGGCATGACGAATGCAGACGGATCTGCTCTTATTGATTATGCATCCATAGCAAGCGCACAGGCAATTCAGGTGCAGCCTTTCTTTTTCTGCAAATTTGACATTACCTCCATTCTGGTTATGGCACCGATATCAATTGCTACGATGATGGAGCATATAGGCGATATTTCCGCCATATCCGCTACTGTGGGAGAAAATTATCTGGAGAACCCGGGGCTTAACAAGACTATATTGGGTGATGGCCTTGCGACAGCGTTTTCCGGCGCTATAGGCGGTCCCGCAAATACTACATACGGTGAGAACACCGGCGTTCTTGAGCTTTCGCGGGTGCACGACCCCAAGGTTATCCGGCTTGCTGCCCTTTATGCGGTAGTCCTTAGCTTTTCCCCAAAGATAGCGGAAGTCATAGGCTCTATGCCTACAGCCATTATAGGCGGCATCAGCTTTATCCTTTACGGTATGATTTCTGCCATAGGTATAAGGAATGTGGTTGAAAATAAAGTCGATTTTACAAAGTCAAGAAACCTTATTATCGCTGCGGTTATCCTGGTTACGGGGCTTGGCTTTACGGACGGGCTTACATTCGAAGTAGCTGGCACATCCATTACACTTACTTCACTCGCCATGGCTTCTATCCTTGGCATAGTGCTAAATTCCGTGCTTCCCGGATATGATTATCATGTATCTACCCGGGGTAATCTCGCCACAACCATTACGGATCAGACATCCTATGAAAAAGCCGCTGATAAGCCCGGGGAGGATATCAAATGAGAGAAAATGAAGGCTTAACACTCCTTGGGAATAACCATGTTCAATATCCTACAGATTATGATCCGGGTCTTTTGGAGACATTTGAGAATAAGCATCCTGATAATGACTATTTCGTGAAGTTTAACTGTCCGGAATTTACCTCCCTTTGCCCCATTACGGGTCAGCCGGACTTTGCCACAATCTATATATCCTATGTGCCGGATGTGCGGATGGTAGAAAGCAAGAGCTTAAAGCTTTATCTTTTTTCCTTCCGCAATCACGGGGATTTTCATGAGGATTGCGTAAATACTATCATGAAGGATCTTATAAAACTTATGGATCCCAAATATATCGAAGTCCAGGGGATATTTACTCCCCGGGGCGGGATTTCGATTGATCCCTATGCAAACTACGGCCGCCCCGGCACGAAATGGGAGGATGTGGCATGGGAGAGATTGTCGCATCATGAGATGGTGTAGATGAACGGTTGATTTTATATTGCTCCTGCAGGAATGATTATGTTATTCCTGCGGGGCTTTTTTTTACGGCAAAAACCTTTGCCGGGATTTTTGAGGTCATGCAGGCAGGATTTTGTGAGCCTTATCTTGTATTTAACGCCTGCTTGTGCTAAAATAACACGATAAGTGTGAATGAGGGGTTCGTTATGGCTAACCCATACCGATATACAGCATAAGGAGGTTTCCATGAAAAATTACGATAAATACGAGATACAATATTTTATGCCGCCCGAGTGCACCTACGACTGGGTGAAGAAGGATCATATCACAAAGCCTCCCATCTGGTGCTCCGTGGATTTGCGTGACGGCAATCAGGCGCTTATCGAGCCCATGAGTCTTGATGAAAAGCTTAATTTCTTCCGTATGCTGGTAGAAGTGGGCTTTAAGGAAATCGAGGTTGGTTTCCCTGCGGCATCGGAGACAGAGTATAATTTTATGAGAGCCCTTATCGAGCGAAACATGATTCCCGATGATGTGACAGTGCAGGTACTTACCCAGGCAAGAGAGCATATCATAAAGAAGACCTTTGAGGCTGTGGAGGGGGCGCCCCATGCGGTGGTGCACCTTTATAATTCGACTTCAGTCGCCCAAAGGGAGCAGGTATTCCACAAGGACAAGGACGAGATAAAGAAGATTGCCGTAGACGGAGCGGTTCTTCTTAATGACCTGGCAGCTCAGACCCCGGGGAATTTCTCCTTTGAGTACAGCCCTGAGTCCTTCCCCGGGACAGAGGTGGACTATGCGGTGGATGTGTGCAACGCTGTCCTTGATGTATGGCAGCCGGTGCCTGAGAATAAAGTCATTATAAATATACCAACTACTGTGGAAAATGCCATGCCTCATGTGTTTGCGACCCAGATAGAATATATTCACAAGCATCTTAAATACAGGGATGCCGTGACTATATCGCTTCACCCGCATAATGACAGAGGCTGCGGAGTGTCGGATGCGGAGCTTGGTTTGCTTGCAGGAGGCGACAGGATAGAGGGGACACTTTTTGGAAACGGCGAGCGCACGGGTAATGTGGATATCGTGACTCTTGCAATGAATATGTTTACCCACGGCGTGGATCCGGGACTTGATTTTTCCAATATTCCCTCTATCAGGGAGCGCTACGAGCATTATACCAGGATGGAAGTGCCTCCCAGACAGCCTTATGCGGGAGACCTTGTATTTACGGCATTTTCCGGATCCCACCAGGATGCCATCTCCAAGGGCATGGCCTATAGGAAGGATAACAACACAAACCTCTGGAACGTGCCCTACCTTCCCGTAGATCCCATGGATGTGGGAAGGACTTATGATGCAGACGTTATCCGCATAAACAGCCAGTCCGGAAAGGGCGGCGTGGCATTTGTGCTGAAGAATAATTTCGGCATAGCCATGCCAAAGACCATGAGCGAGCAGGTTGGGTATCTTATGAAGGATGTCTCCGACCATGAGCACAAGGAGCTGTCTCCCGTGGAGGTATACGATATCTTTAAGGAGCATTACCTCCTTTTCAGCCCGAAGTTTACCATCACCGAGTGCCACTTCAAGCAGGAAGATGGTATTCAGGCAGAGGTTACGGTGAAAAACTACGAGGACGGCTCTGAAAAGATAGCAAGAGCCGGTGGAAACGGACGCTTTGATGCAGTCTCAAATGCATTGAAGGAGCATTTTGGCATTACATATGAAGTGATCACATACGAAGAGCATGCGCTTTCTCGAAAGTCCACCTCAAAGGCTATGGCATATGTGGGGCTTTCCAAGGATGACTTCAGCTATTGGGGCTGCGGTATGGACGAGGATATAATAAAGGCATCTATAAATGCCCTTGTAGTAGCAGTAAATAAAGTCCTTGCGCAGGAGAGCTGATGGCAGATATTTCAGGAAAAACAAAGCTCTTATGCGTTATTGGCTCCCCTATAGAGCATAGTATGTCCCCTGCGATGCATAATGAGGCAATCCGCCTTCTGGGGTTGGACTATGTCTATACGGCATTTGATGTATCTGAGGAAAACACGGAAAACGCCATAAACAGCCTAAAGCTTCTGGGCGCAGCAGGGTGCAACGTTACCATGCCCGGTAAGACAAAGGCATTGCAGATGGCTGATGAGGCTACAAAGGTAGCACGGCTTTCCGGCGCCGCAAACACCATAGTGTTTAAGAATGGCAAAATCCTGGCTGATTCCACGGACGGCAGAGGCTTTACCGATTCTTTGCGCCGGCAGGGTGAGGGAGTCAAAGGAAATACCATAACCATCCTCGGTGCGGGCGGAGCTGCAAGAGCCATCATAGCACAGTGCGCCGTGGACGAAGCGGCTAAAGTCCGCATATTCCGCAGAGAGGGCGCTGCATTTAAGGAGACAGAACGATTTGCGGATCTGCTAAACAAGGAGACGAAATGCAATGTGACTGTGACGGATATCGCAGATGCAGCAGCCCTAAAGGCGGCGATAGATGAAAGCATTTGCCTTCTTAATGCAACAAACGTGGGGATGCATCCCGACGATACGGGCTGTCTTATAGAGGATGATGATATGCTTCGGTCTGACCTCATAGTGGGAGACCTTGTTTATAATCCGGAAGAGACAGTGCTGCTTTCAAAAGCCCGAAATAAAGGCTGCCGCATAATCACGGGAAAGAGCGTGCTGCTCTATCAGGGAGTTGCCGCTTTTGAAAAATTTACAGGACAGATGATGCCTGTGGACGAGGTTTCAAAAAACGTTTTCGGCCGGGACTTATAAACCCGGCTTTATAGGATATAAGCTAATGATTATCAAAAATAGAAAAATAGGCTGTGGACGCCCCTTAATATGCGTATCCGTAACCGCTGCCACCGAAGACGGCATAAGAAAGCAATTTCGTGATCTTGTTTATGAAGATATTGATGCCGTAGAGTGGAGGGCGGATTTTTTTGATGCATATAGTGATGAATGCAGAGTAAACAGCATACTTGACGAAGCATACGGACTCTTTAAAGACAGAGTATTCATATTTACTTTCCGCACAAAATCAGAAGGTGGCGAGGTTGATATAACACCGGCTGAATACGAAAAAATCATACTAAACGCAGCGGCTCACAGGGCGGTAGATCTTGCGGATTGCCAGATAAAGGGGGCACAGGCTTTAGGATATACGGCTGCAGGCGGAGCGGAGGGATTTTTTTGCAAAGTAAAAGACGCCGGGGCATATGTACTTTCTTCCTGTCATGATTTCGAAAAGACCCCGTCTTCAAAAGATATCCTTGCAATAGCGGATGCGATGCAAAAATCCGGAGCAGATATTATAAAATTTGCTTATATGCCCGCCCGGGCGGAAGACCCCTACAGAATGATGGGTATATGCCGGGAGCTTAAGGACAAAAACCCCGAGATACCCCTTATATTTATATCTATGGGGAAAAACGGCATCATAAGCCGTCTTGCCGGGGAAGCCTTTGGCTCCTGTCTTACTTTCGGTGTAGCGGATGCCGATTCTTTTGTACCGGAAGGAGACATGACCGCAGGCTCTGCTCCCGGACAGCTTTCCATAGATGTGTTAAACAGCGTAACAAAGGATTTGAGCAGGGCGATAAGATCCGGGAAAAAGCTGTATCTGACAGGATTTATGGGAGCGGGGAAAAGCGCCGTATCAAGAAAGCTTGCGGAAATAACGGGAGTGCGTCTTGTGGATACGGATGCTTTTATAGAAGAGATCCAAGGAAGGAGTATAAAGGATATATTTGCTTCTGACGGCCAGGAATATTTCCGGGACGCAGAGACAAAGGCTCTAAAGAAGCTTTCCGAAGAAAACGAAAGGCTTATCGTATCTTGCGGAGGCGGCATGATACTTCGCAGTGAGAATGCGGATATTATGAGGGATACCGGCGATGTGATATGGCTTAAGGCATCGCCCGCTACCATATTGCGAAGGGTGAAGGGCTCGGACTCCCGTCCTGTTCTAAACGGTCATATGAATGAAGAATATATCGCAGGCCTTATGGAAGAAAGAAGACAAGCCTACGAATACGCATGTACAGATATCGTAAATACGGACAGTCTGCTTGTGGATGAAGTTGCAAAGTTCATAAAAAATAAATATTTTTAGTCTATGCAATCAGGGTCTTGTGTGGTATAATCATCAAGTTATTTGCGTGCCGAATGTGATCTGCATCCGTAGTTTAATGGATAAAACATTGGATTCCGGTTCCAAAGCTGCGGGTTCGATTCCTGCCGGATGCATTTTTGATTTTTTTAGGCAAGATTTGATATGAATATATATTACTTTGGAGGTAATTATGTCTGATAATAAAGATATGGAAGTAAAAGATAAGGTCGCAGAAGAAGCAGAAAAAGAAGTGGAAAACACAGCCGAAGAAGCTTCAAAGGAAGCGGATAAGGGCGTTGAAATAATAGATGTGGATAAGCCCCATACCAAGGGCAAAAGAAAGATAAAGGGGCAGGGACCGTATCCCGCAGGCAATGTTACTACGGCAAGCGCCGGTGATTCTGATGCCGGCTCGGCAGCGGGAGATCTGCCTTTGGGCATTGCCAATATGATAAGGGATAATATAGTCGTTGCGGGATGTATAGCCGTATGTGTTATCCTGTTTGTGATATTGGGGATATCATCATGCGTGGGAGGATCGAATACCGCTTCGGGAGATGCTTCCGGAGATGTAGTAAGTGAATATTCCACTCTCGAAGTGAATGCTCATCCCGAAATAAATGCTCTTATGGAGGGATATTATACCGCATATGCATCAGGCGACCTTGCGACTATACAGACGCTTGCAACTCCAATGTCGGAGCTTGAGCAGTCATATGTCACATTTATGAGCTCTTATGTAGAGTATTATGATGACATAACCGTTTATACAACGGCAGGAGCAGAAGATAACACATACATTGCCTGTGTTTCCCACAGTATGCATTTTTCCGGAATCGAAACGGCAGCTCCCAGTGTGGAGACGTTCTATATCAGGATGAACGATGACGGATCGTGTTATATAGATAATGTATACAGCTGGTTTAATCTCTCCAGCCAGGAAAACACCATAGATACCAATATAGAAAGCGCAATAGAGACGTTCCAAAAAAGCGAGGATGCAGAGGCGCTCTTTGCCAAGGTAGAAGAAAAATACAAAGCAGCCATTGATTCGGATGAGGCTCTCAAAACCATGATGACTGTGACTATCCAGGATGCTCTTGCAAATTGGGCATCGTCATCGGGTGATGCTACGGTTCAGACTACGGATGATGCCGCAGAGACTACGGACGAGGCGGCACAGGAGACTACAGACGAGACAGCACAGGAGACTACGGACGAAACAGCGCAGGAGAATACCGAGACAGCAGAGGAAACAACTGATGAGTCAGCTGAGACTACAGATGAAACTGCGGAAACTACAGAAGAGACTACGACAGATGAATCTGCCGCAGACACTTCAGCCCAGGGCTTTGAGGCAGGCGATGAAATATACACCACAGAGACTGTTGTAGTCCGCTCTTCCATGAGCAAGGATTCAGACAGAGTGTGCACTGCTTATTCAGGCACATGGCTTATAGTAGTTGAAAGCTATTCCGAGGGCTGGACTCTCGTAAAGTATGATTCCGACGGAAATACGGGATATGTCATGACATCTGTATTAAGGGAACAGAGCTATTAAGCGTTTTTGCGGTAAGCACAATAAACGATCGGGTTTGCCGTAACGCTTTGCTATAAGAATTTCGGTTTTGATTTAAAGGCCTGCAGATGCCGCAAGAGTGCATTTGCGGGCCGTTATGAAATATGGATGAAGAAATCAGGATAAATAAATATTTAAGTAAAGCCGGAGTCTGCTCCAGAAGAGAAGCGGACAGGCTGCTTGAAGAAGGAAGAATAACTTCCTTGGGGCGGGTTCTTATCCCGGGGGATAAAATATCTCCCAAAGACAGGGTGGAGATAGACGGAAAGCCTGTTGTGCCTGATGACGAAAGAATCCTTATTGCATATAACAAACCCCGGGGTATCGTTGTTACTAGTGCCGGATATGAGGGGAATATTATTAAAGCGATAAATTATCCCAAACGGATTTTTCCCGTAGGCAGGCTTGATAAGGAATCCACAGGGCTTATTTTGCTTACAAACGAAGGGGAGCTTTCAAATGAAATCTGCAGAGCCGCAAACCACCACGAAAAGGAATATGTGGTAACGGCAGATAAGCCTGTTACCAAAGGCTTTGTGCGGCAAATGTCCGAAGGCGTCCGCATACTTGATACAGTAACCCGTCCCTGCAAGGTCTGGCAAACAGGGGATAAGGAATTTCACATCATCCTTACCCAGGGTCTTAACCGCCAGATAAGGCGGATGTGCGAATATCTTAAATACCGGGTAGTAAGCCTTCACAGAATAAGGATAATGAATATAAATCTGGGAGACCTTCCCGAAGGAAGATACAGGGATGTAAGCCCGGATGAAAAGAAGGAGCTTATAAGCCTTCTTAAAAAACCGCTTTAAGGGAGATGAAAAGATGCCTATACGAGTACAAAGCAACCTCCCCGCAAAGGAGGAGCTAGAAAAAGAAAATATTTTTGTTATGGATGAAGGAAGGGCTCTTCATCAGGATATCCGTCCCATAGAGATAGGTATCCTTAATCTTATGCCCATTAAAGAAGATACGGAGCTGCAGCTTCTTCGACTCTTGTCCAATACACCATTGCAGGTAAATGTGACTTTCCTTACATTATCAACGCATCAGTCCAAAAACACCAGCAAATCCCATCTGAACAATTTCTATACCACTGTCCCCGAATATGTGGAAGGCGGCGGCAAGCTTGACGGCATTATTATCACAGGGGCGCCTTTGGAGCAAATGGATTTTGACAAGGTGGATTTCTGGGATGAGCTTTCCAGAATACTCGACTATATAAAAGACCATGTAACCAGCGCTATGTTTGTGTGCTGGGGAGCTTTGGCCGCATTAAATTATTATTATGATATACCCAAATATCCCCTTGAAAAGAAGCTCTCGGGTATATACAGACATTATGTAAACAACAGAAAATGCCCCCTTATGCGGTCTTTTGATGATGTTTTCTATGCGCCTCATTCCAGATTTTCCGAGGCGAGGAAAGAAGATATCCAAAAGGTGCCGGAGCTTGAAATATTGTCCGAATCTCCCGAAGCCGGGGTCTTTGTAGCCATGAAAGAAGACGGGAGCGAGATATATGTAATGGGGCATCCCGAATATGACAGGATGACTCTTGATAATGAATATCACAGGGATATGGACAGAGGACTTAACCCGGAGATTCCAAAGAACTATTACGAAAAAGACGACCCTTCCACAAAGCCTTATCTTACGTGGAGAGCCAATTCAAATAATCTTTATACAAACTGGCTTAATTATTATGTATATCAGGCTACGCCTTATGATATACGGGATGTAAAATCTCCCGGCAATCTGGCGAAGGATGATGCGAGAAGGTAAAGATGCAAAGATGTAAAAATGCCGTAGAAAAGATGCGTAAGATTTTATTGCGCATCTTTTATTTTTAATTTATCCCTATACATCAGGCGGTCTGCCCGTTTTTCCGTATCTTTGATATCATAATCCTTATTTCGGTCAAATGCCATTATGCCGCATGATAAGCCCATGCTTACCCCGGGATGCTTGCCCGCTTTTTCGGCAAGGATGTCCCGGGCTTTCTGTGCGCAATCCATGCATTTTCTTGAATCGGTGTTATAAGAAAGCACCGTAAATTCATCGCCTCCCATGCGGAAGACCTTGCCGGAGATGTTATAGGCTTTGTTTATGGCTTCTGCTGCGGATTTTATATAAAAATCTCCCATTTCATGGCCGAAGGTGTCGTTGCAGATCTTTAGATTATTCAGGTCAAATACGGAAACTACGGTATTTTTCGGATTAAATTCATCCGAATGTATTTCGACTTCGTAGGCAGTTCTGTTATACAGATTCGTAAGCTGGTCGTGATACGCCATATCTCTGTACAGCTCTGCGGATTCGCCCTTTTTTATCATGGTCTTTGCTTCCGTAAGTGCGTGAACCCCCTGATATATAATAAATATACAGAAGAAAAGTATGCCGAAATACATATTTCTTGCCGAGGTAAACATGTAATATGTTCCGATGTCTATGGAAAGCCCCAGAAGACAAAGCCCCATACAAATAAGATTTATCTTGAGAGTCCTGCTAAGACCTGTGGTTTTTATTTCGTAGACGGTCATTATAACCGCGATCACTATAAGCAGCGCATATGAATCGTGGGTATATGATATTGACTGCTTAAAATCCATCCTGCCTGTAAATTCCAACACGAAAGAGGCAATGGCAGATATAAAACCTGATGCTATGGGTATATACCACAAAAAGAAATCTCTTGTGCTGTAAAGACTTTTAAAGAAATATGTAAAGGGCACAAGGAGCATCATGAGGGCGTAGAAGCACAGCTGCGAAACTATATTTGAATGGGGAAACAGCATTAAAAACGCATCCAAATCGCAGGTTTTCCATATACCCAGCATAAAGGAAAAGATTCCCAGCATAAAAAGGCTGTTGTCACTTATTGTACGCTTTATGTTGAAAAGTGAATAGATTATAAAAACCATACCCAGTACGGTTATTATAAGCGCAATTAAAAGTATGGGAAGATCGTTCATAAGTATGTTTTTTGCGATGGCGTATTCCGAACCGAAATAAACTGCGGATTCGGACAGGGGCACGTCGGAATATACGGGATAAAAGCTTATGACTATCTTGTCGCCTGCAGAATAGTTCTCTATGGCGATGGAATTCCAGTTGTTACCGATTAGAGAGGTATATTTGCGGGAATTATCCATTTCCAGGGTATATATAAGAATATCGTTGTCATATACCTTTATCAAAGAATGGGAGCTGTGAAACACCAGGGTGCAGTTGTCGTTCAAAATAGAAGGAAGAGTGAGATAATAATCCGTGCGGTATCCTGTGGGGGATTGCTCGTCCTCTACGGTTTCTATGCTGTCAGGTTCCAGTATTTCATATGTGCCTTTTTTGTCCGCATTTGATGATATGACTTTTGAAGCAGCTGAAGTATATAATACAAAAATAAAGCCGATCAGTATAAGAATCAGAAAGGCAACGGATATTTTTCTGTTTGTTTTTATTGAAACATCGAAATGCATCATTGACCTCGCATAATACAAAAATCAAGGAAAGATTGATACGCTCAGTCTTTCCCTGTTTCATTTTAATAACATATTGCTTCCGTGTCAAATAAAAACTGTGCTGGAAGAAGCGGGGGGAATGTGGTAAAATATTTTTTATGCGGCAAAGCGCCGCAAATAAACATACAGGAGATAAAAAATGGGGAATAAACAGTGGCCTTTTGATATGCCAAGCTTTGATGTAAAGGGAAAAACCGCCGTAGTTACCGGTGCAACCAAGGGACTTGGATACGGCATCGCAGTGACATTGGCATATTTTGGGGCAAATGTGCTTCTTACAAGCCGCCATCAGGACGAATGCGACGAGGTGGCAAACGAGATACGGGATATGGGCGGAAGAGCCATAGGTGTGCAGACGGATGTTACGGATATGGATCAGGTATATGCCATGATACAAAGAGCGGTGGATGAATTCGGAGGTGTTGATATACTTGTAAATAACGCCGGTATGGCCGTGACAAAATTTGCCGTGGATGTTACCCGGGACGACTACGACAGGGTAATGGATTCTAATCTTAGGAGCGTATATTTCGGATGCCAGGCAGCCGCAAGGCAGATGATAGAGCAGGGAAGGGGAGGGTCGATTATCAACATTGCCTCCATAGGCGGCATAAAAGGCTCAAATGCCCTCTCTACATACGGCTCTTCCAAGGCTGCCGTGATAAATCTTACAAAGGATTTTGCCGTAGAATGGGGCAGATACAATATCAGGGTAAACGCCATTTGCCCCGGATATGTAAAGACAGCCATGAATATGGAGCAACTCCAGGATCCCGCATACGTAAAAAGAACATTAAAGAGCATTCCGTTAAAGCGCTTTGGTGAAATAGGAGAGGTTGCCTCTGTAGCTGCTTTTCTTGCATCTGACGCATCAAGCATAATGACGGGTGCGGCAGTGGTTGCGGATATGGGAGCGACCCTTGAATAATTATGAATAATGATATAAATATAACAGGCGAAAACATTGACATTAACGATAAAAAAAGCTAAAATTAAAAGGTGCGGCAAACGCACGGAATTTTGATTTTTTCAACGTGTTAAGGAGGTTATCATGAGTCAGACAGATTATCAGAACAAGCTTTATTCGGAAAAGGATTGTGACATATCCATGATAAAGGATAAGACTATTGCCATCATCGGATACGGAAGCCAGGGTCATGCACATGCGCAGAACCTTAAGGATTCGGGATGCAAGGTTATCATCGGTCTTTATGAAGGATCAAAGAGTGCCGCAAAGGCAAAAGAGCAGGGCATGGAGGTGTATACCACCGCTGAGGCTGCAAAGAAGGCTGACATCATTATGGTTCTTATAAATGATGAGAAGCAGGCTGATATGTACAAGAAGGATATTGAGCCGAACCTTGAGGAAGGAAATATGCTCATGTTTGCACACGGATTCAATATCCACTATCAGTGCATCGTTCCTCCCGCAAATGTAGACGTTACCATGATAGCTCCCAAGGCTCCCGGACATACCGTTCGTTCCGAGTATCAGGCAGGCAAGGGTACTCCCTGTCTTGTAGCTGTATATCAGGACGCTACCGGCAAGGCTCTTGACAAGGCTCTTGCATACGGCGCTGCTATCGGCGGAGCCCGCGCAGGTCTTCTTGAGACTACCTTTGAGACAGAGACGGAGACAGACCTTTTCGGCGAGCAGGCTGTTCTTTGCGGCGGCGTTACAGCCCTTATGCAGGCAGGCTTTGAGACACTCGTTGAGGCGGGCTACGATCCCAGAAACGCATATTTTGAGTGCGTTCACGAGATGAAGCTTATAGTAGACCTTATATATCAGTCCGGTTTTGCGGGAATGCGTTATTCTATTTCAAATACCGCAGAGTACGGTGATTATGTAACAGGGCCCAAGATTGTTACAGATGAGACAAAGAAGGCCATGAAGGAAATCCTTGCGGATATTCAGAGCGGCAAGTTTGCATCAAATTTCCTTCAGGATATGTCTTCAGGTCGTCAGGTAAACTTCCAGGCTATGCGCAAAAAGGCAGCAGCTCATCCCGTAGAGGTAGTCGGAGAGGAAGTCCGCAAGCTTTACAGCTGGAGCAATGAGGATAAGCTCATTAACAACTGATTTTATCTGACCTTATACGGTCGGAGACTCTTTCGGGGATTCCGGCCGGATAAATTTTAATTAAGGATTATGCTTTTATGCTTATTTTTTTTAAGATATCACTGGTTATAATGTCTTTGGCGCTTATAGTATGTGCATACTTTACGTCGAAGAGCGAAAAACCCGTAAAACCCATTTTAATAAAACTGTTATTGTCTGCCCTTATACCTATGGTTGCGAATCTTGTTATTGTTTATGCGCAAAGCCGTACGGAATATGCGATAGGCTATATGTTTTATATTTCCGGCACGAATCTGGTTTTGTATTATCTTTTAAGGTTTATGCATAACTATCCTGCGCCTTCTTTTAATGAGCAGTATTCGGGGTGGAAATTTATTTATATCTTTCTGCTGGTTGATACCGTAAGTATATTCCTTAATCCTTTCTTCGGACATGTATTCGGCGTAAAGGATGCAGCTTCCGATGCTGCAGTTCCTTATATATTCTATTCATGCTGGTGGCATTATATACATCTTGTATTAAGCTTTGTTGTAGTCCTTGGAGTCGTAGGTGTATTTACCTACAGGATGATTATCCAGTCAAAGATATACATGGTAAGATATATTTATATCATTATCAGTCTTGCCGTAGTTCTTATCTGGGAGTTTTACTGCATATTTGCAGCCTTCCCCGCAGATTTTTCAATGCTTGGATATGGCATCTGCGGTGTTCTTGTATATTATTTTTCCATTGTATTTAATCACGACCTGCTTGAAGGGGCAATGCTTTCTGTTGTAGTCAGCAGTATGGATGACGGTATATTCTTTTTCGATGTCAACGGAAGATGTATCTATGCAAACAAGAGCGCCTGGGATATTCTTGATCTTAAGAGAGGCTCTTACAACAAGGTTTTCAAAAAATTTGATGAGATACTTAAGGATAGGACGCTTAAGGACAGGCTTGAGTTTGAGTGCGTGCGCAAAGTCAGTGCTCCCAGCGGGGAAAAGGTTATCCGCATAGAATGCAGAAAGCTTAATGACGACAAGGATAAGCTTGAGGGTGTTTACATAAATGTCAGTGACAGGACAAAAGAAGCCCGTCAGCATGAGAAGGCCAGATATCACGCTACCCACGATTCCCTTACGGGGATTTATAATGCCAGTCATTTCTATGAGGAAGTTGAAAAGAGGCTTATCGAAGATCCCGATACCGAATACATTGCCATAGGCTCCGATATACGCAATTTCAAGATGATAAATGATATCTTCGGAAGCGATATCGGCAATGATATCCTTATAACCATAGCAAAGACTCTGGATTCTTATGCCAGGGGGAAGGCAATCTACGGACGTATCGGTGGCGACCGCTTCGGTATGCTCATGGTAAAGAGCCATTTAAATCCCAAGCTTTTTATCGAGCAGACAGGCAACCTTTCCTTTATGACAGACAACAACCCGTACAGAGTCGTTATTCATATGGGCGTATATGAGGTGACAGACAGGACCATATCTCCCTCTATTATGTTCGACAGAGCTCTTATGGCCATAAAGGACATAAAGGACGATCTCCAGGTGCGCATTGCCTTTTATGATGCAAAGATGCGTGACAACGCTATTTTTGAGCAGAAAATCATAGGCTCTCTTGATAAGGGCATAGACGAAGAGCAGATTGTCCCCTATCTGCAGCCCCAGATGGACGATCAGGGTCAGCTTGTGGGAGCCGAGGTTCTCGTGCGCTGGTTCCATCCTACGGAGAATTTTATGGCTCCGGGCAAATTTATCCCCATACTCGAAAAGAACGGGACTATAGTCCGCGTAGACCGGTATATGTGGGAATGCGCCTGCAAAATCCTCAAAAAATGGGAAGACCGGGGCATAGAAGATATATATCTTTCCGTGAATATTTCACCTAAAGATTTTTACTTCATGGATGTATACAAGGTGCTTACGGAGCTTGTTGAAAAATATAAGTTAGAGCCTGAAAAGCTGCGCCTTGAGATTACGGAGACCGTCATTATGGACGATGCCAACAGTACTATTGACGTCATCCGGAGGCTTCGTAAATACGGCTTTATTATAGAGATGGATGATTTCGGAAGCGGATATTCATCCCTTAACATGCTTAAGGATATGCCTATTGATATCTTAAAGCTTGATATGCTGTTCCTCGGGGATACGGAGAATCCCGAAAGAGGGCAGACCATCGTTGAATTTGTTATTAAGCTTGCCATAAAGCTGGGGCTTCCTCTTGTGGCGGAAGGCGTTGAGACAGAGGAGATGGTTATGAGCCTTCAGGAAATGGGATGCAGCTATTTCCAGGGATATTATTTCTCAAAGCCCATTTCGGAAGATGATTTTGAGGAAAAATATCTGAAGGATCGTTAAGAAATACACAACTTCGTCACATTGTTGTAGTAACCTATCGGCTGGTGTTTTTGAAAGGATTGATTTCAAAAATGCCGGCTATTTTTATTTTGGAGGAAAAAATCGTGATAGAGATCAGACATTTGACGAAAAAATATGGCGATCATGTTGCTGTAGAAGACCTGAATCTCACGGTTGAGCCCGGCAAGATCTACGGATTTTTAGGACCCAACGGTGCCGGAAAGTCTACAACCATGAACATTATTACCGGGTATATAGGTGCTACGTCCGGGGAAGTGATAATAGACGGGCACAATATCTTAACCGATCCCATAGAGGCAAAAAAATGCATAGGCTATCTGCCGGAGCTTCCGCCTCTTTATCTTGAAATGACTGTGTCTGAATATCTTACCTTTGCATCGGACATAAAAGGTATAGACAAAAAGGAAAGAAAGCAGGCTGTGCTTGATGCTATGGAAAGGACGAAGACTCTGGATGTATCAAAGCGCCTTATAAAGAATCTTTCCAAGGGATACAAGCAAAGAGTCGGGCTTGCACAGGCTCTTATAAATATGCCCAAGGTCATTATCCTTGACGAGCCGACGGTAGGCTTGGATCCCAAGCAAATAATAGAAATGAGAGAGCTTATCAGGTCTCTTGGAGAAGATCATACGGTTATATTAAGCTCACATATTCTTAGCGAGGTAAGTGAGGTCTGTGACCACGTGTTTATTATATCCCACGGCAGGCTGGTAGCTTCTGATGCGGTGGAAAATCTTAAGAAAATAGCTTCTGCCGGCGGCGGAACCCTTGATGTTACCGCAAAGGGTGATGAAGAGTCGATACGCCCCGTGCTCGATGCATTAGAGGGCGTAGAAAGCTATGAATTTAATGAAAGAAAAGATGACGGCACCATATCATTTGTGGTTAATATCGCAGACGATACGGATGTAAGAGATGAGCTTTCGTTAAAGCTTGCGGAAAAATCGGTACCTGTGCTTGGCATGAATCTTGAAACAAAGAGTCTTGAGGATGTATTCCTCACACTTACCGATGAAGATGAAAGTGAAGGAGGGCAGGCAAATGTCTTCGGTTTATAAAAGAGAATTTAAAGCGTTTTTTCATACGGTCATAGGCTGGATATTTATTGCGGCCATGCTGTTTGTCACCGGATTGTATTTTACCATATATAACATGCTCCAGGCATATCCAAAGGTTGAATATACCCTGCAGGGATCCATATTCCTTTTTCTTATAGCTATGCCTATATTAACCATGAGGGTGCTTTCCGAAGAAAGAAAGCAAAAGACGGATCAGCTGATATTGACGGCTCCCGTAAGCGTGTGGGCTGTAGTCCTTGGTAAATATCTTGCCATGGCGACGATATTTGCAATAACAGTTGCAGTAACCTGTGTGTACCCGGTTGTAATGAGCTTTTTTGGCACAGTTGCGTTTGCATCGGGGTATTGCGCCATCCTTGCATACGCTCTCTACGGCTTTGCCTGCATTGCTATAGGTCTTTTCATATCGTCCCTTACAGAAAGCATAGTAATAAGTGCGCTTTGCACATTTGCGGCACTTTTTGTCACATATATGATGAGCGGATTTTGCACCATGATTTCTTCAACGGGAAATATCCTTACTACCATCCTTGGCGCCTTTGATATGCGTACAAGATGTACGGATATGATGAACGGTACGTTTGAGCTGGATACCGTTATATATTTTGTGACTGTTATTTTCCTTATGCTTTTTCTTACGGTGCAATCCATCCAGAAAAGGCGCTGGGAAAATACAAAGTCAAACAGAGCCGTGGGCGTATTTACCGGAGGTTTTATAGCCATAATCATTGCGGTGTGCGTGATCGTAAATGCAGCCGTCGGGCTCCTTCCCGAGACAGTTACTTCTATAGATGTTACACAAAACAGCCTGTATTCCCTTACGGATGAATCAAAGGAATACCTTGCAAATCTTGAAGAAGACGTGACTATTTATGTACTGGGCTCTGAAGGCGATGATTATATTGTTGATAAGACTTTAAAGAAATACGAAGGGGCAAGCTCCCATATTTCTGTTGTATATAAGGATCCCACTACATATCCTTCATTTTATGAGACATATACGGATACGGCGCCTTCGGATGAATCCATGATCGTTGTATGCGGGGATTCCTCAAAGGTGGTAGATTATGCAGACGTATATGAATATGAGATAGACTATACTACCTATTCCCAGTCTGTTACGGGATATGACGGAGAGGGACTTTTAACCAGCGCCATAGCTAATGTCACATCCGAAAAGGCTACAAAGGTTTACATAATAACAGGTCAGGATGAGCAGGAAATAGGCTCTGACTTTACGGATACCATGGATAAGAGAAATATCGCATATGAGGAGATTACGCTTCTTACCATGGATGCCGTGCCTGATGACTGCTCCTGTCTTATTATAAATTCTCCTTCCAGCGATTTTTCGGAAGCTGATGCCAAGAAGATCACGGATTATCTTGAAAATGGCGGAAATGCCTTTATAGTATGCGGCGTAACCACAGAAGATATGCCGAATTTTGAAAGCATCCTCGAGGCTTACAGCCTGGGCATAACAGGAGGACTCCTGGTAGATAATGATTCAAATTCCTATGTGGGATATCCATATTATATAGTTGCAAAGCCCGTAAGCACGGATCTTACATCTTCTCTTAGCGACGACTATCTGCTCTTTATATCGGGAACCGGTATTACAGAGGATGCATCGGGAGATGCTTCGGTAACGCAGCTTGCTACCACATCCGAGTCTGCTGTGGTAAAGAGCAATCCCGCGAATATGACGACTTTTGAAGCTGAAAGCGGGGATGCGCAGGGAGAGCAGATACTCGCAGCATGGTCTGTAATTACCGCAGAGGATGCTGAAGCTTCAGCGGATGCCTCATCCGATGCTTCGGGAGATTCCGAAAGCTCATCCGAGATTACGTCAAATGTAGTAGCCGTATCCGGCATGGGATTTTTAAATGACGAAATAAACAGCTATGTATCCGGGCATAATGCGGATTTCTTCTCATCTTGTATTGCATATATGACCGATACGGATGAAACTACGGTATCCATAGCGGTTAAGGATTACGGCGTGGAGCTTCTGACCGTAACAAACAGATCTGTAGTATTGCTGTCGCTGGCGTTTACGGTAATCTTGCCGGTGTTCCTTGTGATATTCGGAATCATAGTATGGGCAAGGAGGCGCAGAAGATAATATGACAGATAAACAAAAAAAGCAGCTTATGGGTGCTGTGGCGGCATTGCTTGTTGCCGTAGCAGCCCTTGCGGCAGTTATTATATATAATAAAATCCAATCTGATAAGGAAGAGCAGGCTGAGACTGATAGCGTCCTTATGGAGATTGAATACGAAGATATTGCAAGCGTAAGCTTTAATACGGCAAGCGGCGATGCCATAACTTTAGAGCACGAATATGTAACGGAAAGCGCCGATGCTTCGTCGGATGCAGATGAGTCTTATGAAGATGCGGAAGATGAGTCTGATGATGAATCTGACGGGGAATCGGATGATGAGGCTTCGGATGATGATTCTGAATCTACGGTTGAGTATTGGTATTTATCCTCGGACAGAAGTGTAAATATCGATACGGACACGGTATCCGTAATGGTTTCAAATCTTACGTCTCTTTCGTATGAGGAAGTCGTGGAGGATGCGGCAGATGCCGCAGAATATGGCCTTGACGATTCTTCAAACGTGATTACTATCACCATGACGGACGGCACGGAATATGTCATAACCATAGGCTCACAAAATGCCATATCTTCGGATTATTATATATATTTCGGAGATAATGAAACTGTATATACCATAGACTCCGCGCTGCCTTCAGCTTTTGAAGTTACTTTAGATGAGCTGATTTCCGAGGAGACGGAAAGCGGCGACGAATAATGATGCGTTTATTCCCAATGCACATCCAAAAGGGTGTGCATTTTTTTTTATATATGATATAATAGAGGCGCTGTGTTTGGGTGCGGCATTTGACGGCTGCGGGCACGGCGGGAGGTGATGCTGCATGAAAGATTATACTGATGAAAGGATGAAGGATATGGAATCCCAGATAATTCCCACTGGACTGCCGGGAGGATTCTTTATTTATGAGGCCGGAGGAGAAGAGAGAATTCTCTTTGCCGAGGAAAATGTTATTAAGCTCTTCGGGTGTGAAACCATGGAGGAATTCCGGGAATATACGGGGAATTCCTTTCGGGGTATGGTATACAGAGACGACCTTAACAAGATCCAGAACGAGATTCAGGCGCAGACGGTCTTTGGTGAAAAGCGCCATGATTATGTGCGCTACAGGATAGTTACAAAGCAGGGTGAAGTGAAATATATCGAGGATTTCGGACATCTTCTTCACGGGAGGAACGGTCATAGCTTTTTCTACGTATTTATCGTGGATGTGGATAAAAACGAATATCTGAACCGCAACCGCAATTCCCTTGCGGAAGCGCAGGTTGTCTCAATGAATCAGGAGACGGATTCTCTTACGGGACTTTTTAATATGTCCTTCTTTTATCAGAGAGTCCAGTCCCTTCTGGAAAATCATGATACCAGGCGCCGCAACTATGTCTTTATTCATTTTGATATATCGAATTTCAAACTTTATAATGAGCGCCACGGCTTCAGGATGGGAGATGAGCTTTTGTGCGAGGTGGCCCGTACTATCCGGAAGGAATTTTCCGATGGAACCGTTGCGAGATTTTCTGACGATCATTTCGTAGTATGCACAACCGGAGAAAGCAAGGATATACTTTCTTCCGTAGAAACTGTTTACCATACAATGATAACATCCGAGGATGCAAATAAGCGGATTCGCATGAAGGCGGGTATATATTATATGGACGATAAAACCGCGGAAGTGGGCTTGTCGTGTGATCACGCCCGCCTTGCCTGCAACAGCATAAAGGGTCGCCACGACAGATATTATTGCGAATATGACGAAGGGCTTCGGGAGAAGCTTCGTAAGCAGCAATATGTTTTAGACCACCTCGATGAGGCTGTGGAAAAAGAATATATAAAGGTGTTCTTCCAGCCGGTTGTAAGGGTGCTGACCGGAGAGATCTGCGGCTATGAGGCTCTGGTCCGCTGGATAGATCCGTCTATAGGGTTTCTCTCCCCTGCAGATTTTATAGAGACTTTGGAACAATATCATCTTATCCATATTGTAGACGGATATGTAGTCCGCAAGATTTGTGAAGAATATAACAGGCAAAAAGATCAGGGCATCCCCCTTGTACCGGTGTCCGTTAATCTTTCCCGCCTGGATTTTGAGCTTACGGATGTATTCGAGATGATAGACGGCACAAGGAGAAAATATAATGTGCCTGTAAATGTGCTTGATTTGGAAATTACTGAAAGCGCTCTTAACGAAAACGATGAGATGCTGAAAAACGACTGCAAGAGGTTAAGGGATGCGGGATATCAGCTGTGGCTCGACGATTTCGGAAGCGGATATTCATCCCTTAATACTTTGACGGAATATGAATTTGATGTATTAAAGCTGGATCTCGTATTTCTTCGGAGCTATGATAAGAATCCCAAGACGGGAATGCTCCTTGACTATATAGTCCGGGGTGTTCATGGTATGGGTCTTATACCTCTTTGCGAGGGAGTAGAGACAAAGGAACACTATGAATTTTTGAAGTCCGTCGGCTGTGAAAAAGCCCAGGGATATTATTTCGGAAAGCCTGCGCCTTTTGAAGAGACCAGAAAGGAATCCCTGGAAAAAGGCATGAAGTGGGAGGAAAGTCGATAAATGTCAAAGGTTGCGATTATAACAGATTCAAACAGCGGCATAGTTCAGGAGGAAGCCGACAAGCTGGGCATCTTTGTGGTGCCTATGCCGTTCTATATAAACGGGGA
The DNA here is from genome assembly GCA_905236845.1 of uncultured Lachnospiraceae bacterium. Classification (GTDB taxonomy): domain Bacteria; phylum Bacillota; class Clostridia; order Lachnospirales; family Lachnospiraceae; genus RUG14243. The sequence goes on from CAJOQM010000003.1 coordinate 22,377, forward strand.
GCTTTATTTTGAGGGAATCAGCCTGACTCAGGATGAGTTCTATGAGCTGCTTAAAAATGACGCTGATATTTCCACCTCAATGCCGGCTGTAGGAGACCTGACTGACCTTTGGGATAAGGTGCTTAAGGACTATGAGGAGATAGTCTATATCCCTATGTCAAGCGGTCTTTCCAGCTCTACCCAGACAGCAATCATACTTTCCGATGACTATGACGGACGGGTGCAGGTAGTGGATAACCAGCGTATCTCCATAACCCAGAGAATGAGCGTATTTGATGCCATAAGACTTTCGGAAGAAGGAAAGAGCGCAGCGGATATAAAGGCTATTCTTGAGGCGTCGAAATTTGAATCCTCGATTTATATAACAATTGATACTCTTAAATATCTAAAGAAAGGCGGACGTCTTACTCCTGCGGCTGCGGCTCTTGGAACCATCCTCCGTATAAAGCCGGTTCTTACCATACAGGGGGAGAAACTGGACTCCTTTGCAAAGGCCCGCACCATGAAGCAGGCTAAGCAGATCATGATAGAGGCTATGAAGGAGGATTGCAAAAAAAGGTTTAATGACCCCGAGGGGCTGGGCTCCACCGTCCATATGGCGGGCGCCTACACCTATGACGAAAAGGCGGCGGAAAGCTATCGCCAGGATATCGAAAAGGCCTTCCCTATGTCGGGAGAGGTCGTGATGATGCCGCTATCTCTAAGCGTATCATGCCATATAGGACCGGGAGCCCTGGCTATCGGGTGTGCCAGGCGGCTGTCTTGAGGGGGAGTAAGGTAAGGAGTATGGCAATGTCAGATAAAATAAAAATATCAGTGGTAATCCCCTGCTTTAACGAAGAAGAGGTATTACCGCTGTTTTATGATAATCTAATGGATGTTAGTAAAATAAAAGTAACTGCGATTAAAAACAGTAACCCAGCCGGCGAAATTTCGCCGGCTGAATTTTTAGAAGAAAAGCTCAACAGGGGCACCGAAAATATGAGAATAAAGTCTTTGGAATGTGCGGAATATATATCTTGAAAAGTTCAGAATAAATCTGTTGAAATGTCATATTGAAAAACAACCTTGCAAATCAGCTAAAATGTTATATAATAAAATTAGCTAAGGAAACACTGATAATTTAAATTTTATTGGCTGAAGTGTATTTAACCAGTGTTTCCCTAAAAAACTGATATATTTAGTTTTATTGACAGAAATGTATTTAATCAATGTTTCCTTAATATGAGAGCGGGGTGATTATATGATTGGAAATATGGCAACAGCTACAGCAACAGAAATGAAGAATAATTTTGGTCGATATCTTACATTAGTACAGAACGGCGGCGAGGTCATTGTGACGAAAAACGGCAGGGAAGTGGGACGCCTCATACCCCGGGAGTCAGCCGTATCATATTTGACGGATTCACTTACGGGTATTCTTAAGGGGAATAAAGATATAAATCAGGCGAGAGAAGAAGGGCTGAGGGAGAAGTATGAAATTACTGATTGATGGAAACATTCTTCTTGATGTACTTCAGAAGAGAGAACCTCACTTTGAAGATTCAGCTAAGATTTGGAAGATGTGCGAAACGGATTTGGTTGAAGGCTATATTTCTGCACTGACTTTTGCAAATCTTGTTTATGTGATGCGAAAGGAATTGGATCCCAAGAAGATAAGAGAAGTTTTAAAAAAATTGTCATTGATCTTTTCAATCGAGGATTTGACTGTATCTGATATGAGTACGGCGGCTGATATGCAGTGGAATGATTTTGAAGATGCGCTACAGGTGGCTTTAGCTAAACGAATTCATTCTGACTATATCATTACAAGGAATGTGAAGGATTTTAAGAAAAGCGAAGTGGAAGCATTTATGCCATCGGAGTTTTTGGCAAGACAATAGTAGCGCTATAGAAATATACAACCAGCCGGCGGGAAATCCGCCGGCTGGTTGTTGTTCATTTTGCTTTTAGACTAAAGCGAAGAAGCACTTTTTACAGCTCCATGGCTGCGTTGTAGGACTCGGCTGTTGCCTCCTCTACGGTGCGTGCGTTCATGCAATCGCCTACGATATACCACTCGGGGACATCGCAATCCATAACAAGCCTGTCAGCAAGGTCTGACTTGGGTCTCATACCTGCCGCAAGAATGATGGTGTCGGCTTCTATAGTCTTATCCTGGCCGTCCTGAGTATAGGTTACGGCGTGCTTTTCTACCTTCTTGCAGGCTGCGTTAAGGATAGAAGTGAAATTCTCGTTCTCATCAAGGAGAATGCGAATCTCATCCGCACAGGTCTTTGAAGCGTCGGGGCAGAGGCTTTCACGCATCTCGATGATGGATACCTTTTTGCCCTGATCTGCAAGATGAAGAGCAGTCTCGCAGCCCACCTGGCCGCCGCCGATAACGACGATCTTTTCGCCAAGCTCATTTTCGTGACCATATGCAGATGTAGCAAGGATACCGTTTGAAAGGTCATAGCCTTCTACGGGAAGCATAACAGGCTCAGCGCCTACAGCTACTATCATGGCGTCGAATTTGCCGTTAAGATCCTCGGGCTTAACCTCTGTATTCATGTGAACTATGATATCTCTTTTCCTTACCTGGTTAATAAGGAAATCCTTATATCCGCAAAGAGCGTATTTGAATTCTACAAACTTGGAGAAGTCAAGGGCTCCGCCGAGGTAATCCTTTGCCTCAAAGAGGGTAACCTTATGTCCTCTGTCAAACGCTGTGATGGCAGCCTTCATACCTGCGGGACCACCTCCGATGACAGCTACGTTCTTAAGCTTTGCGGGCTTTGCGGGGAACATCTTGTCTGCGCAGGTCTCGTAACCGATCCTGGGGTTAACGGCGCAGCGGAAAAGATGTGCATAGCAGTCTGAATCGTGGCAGCGCATGCACTTGATACAGGGAGTAACGTCGTCTGCTTTGCCGTCGATGCCCTTCTTTATCATCTCGGGATCCGCAATAAGAGCGCGGGCTACGGCAAAGAAATCGCACTTGCCCTCGGCGATAGCCTGCTCGGCTACTTCAAGGCTTTCAAGAGCGCCGACAGCCGTTACGGGCACATGGATCCTGCCGGATTTCTTAAATTTCTCAGCCAGCCAGAGGTTGGGATGAGGAGGCATATGCTGACAGGGATGCGTCCATGTCATGTATTTTTCTGTAACCTGACCGCAGGATGCCTGGATGATATCGCAATGATCCTGAAGAATCTCAGCGATGCGGATACCTTCCTCTACATCATAGCCGTCTTCGGAGAATTCGGTTGCGCTCATGCGCACCTCAAATATCATTCTGCCTTTGGTAGCCTCGCGGCATGCGTCCAGAATCTCAACCAGGATGCGGCATCTGTTCTCAAGGCTTCCGCCGTACTCGTCGGTCCTGTGGTTTGTCATGGGCGAGAGGAACTGCGCCAGAGGAATCTGATGTCCGAAGTGGAAGAGGATAGCGTCGAAGCCTACTTCCTGAAGGTTTGCGCACATCTTTGCCTCTGCCTCTACATAACGCTTGATCTCTTCCTTGGTCATTTCCTGACCTATGGGAGGAGACTGCATGAAGCGGTTTCCGTTTGAACATGTGATGGGGGGACCTTCTCTCCATGATCCGGGAGTAAGACCGTGTGCCTCCATACCTGCCAGCGCACCGTGCGCATGGATCCTAGCGGAAAGCGCATTGAGTGCATTCTTGTGGTTAAATGTCTCCGTGTCCCATGTGCAGTGCTCGCCGTCGTCGAATACATCGATAAACTTTGCGCCTGCGCACCATACCATGGCTGCTCCTGTCTTTGCCCTGCTCTCGAAATATTCCAGCGCATCCTCATTGGGATAGAGCTCGCCGTTGCTCGATGAGTGGGGAGTGATGGGCGCGACGCAGATGCGGTTCTTATAGAACTTTCTGTTCACACGAATCGGTGACAGTGCATGAGAAAACTGTTTGTTCATGACTACCTTCCTTTCGATAAATAAATTAGTATTTTTATGAAATCCTCTTGGGATTTGCACGCTTATTATAACAAGCGACAAAATATTTTTCGCTCACTATAAATATTAACAAATTATAAATTCTTTTACAAGGGGGTAAATATTATAATTTTGTGTACAGGAATCAGTATATTGTTATTTTTCTGCCTATAAGGTCGTCGCCGCAGTATGAGAGCTTTATCGAAAACATGGGGGAATCCTCCATAAGGAGCTTCAGAAAAATCCTGTCTCCCTCCCAGAGGTTAAGAGACATAATTTCATTAAGCGGTATCCACTTAAGCTCGCCCTCGTCGCAGTCTGTGAGCCTGCCGGTGAATTCATCGGCTGTATAAACGAATATCAGCTCGTCTTCCCAGCCTTCAGAGGAGAATGTGATGATGCCCCGAAGCTTATAGCCAAGGAGCGTAAACCCGGTCTCTTCCCTGACTTCCCGGCAGATGCACTCCTCCGGGCTTTCGCCGGATTCCAGCTTTCCGCCTACGCCTATCCACTTGCCTTCATTTACATCGTGCTCCTTCTTCGTGCGATGCAGCATGAGACAGGCGTCGCCTTTTCTTATATAGCATATTGTTGAGATTTTCATTATTGAACCTCCTGCCTTTTGTTATGTAATCATAACATATTCTTGCGTAATTTGTCTGCGAATAGTAGAATTATTGAAATACCTGAATAGAAGAGGACAGATTGAGATGACATTTGGGGTTGCTATAGAATTATTCGGATACCCCCGTGTGTTAGGATAGATGTCAGTGAAACGAAATAGTTTTTGTGGTAGTATAAGGCTACCACAGGAAGGAGCTTCACTCATGAAC
>CAJOQM010000004.1 GCA_905236845.1 uncultured Lachnospiraceae bacterium
CTTTACCGAAGCGCACTTTTGAATACTCCCAGGCTTCTTCCGGCACAGATCACGGAAATGGGTGAGCTCATAAGATCGCTTGCTGCGGAGGAAAACGCTGCCCCTTCGCCTGCATTTCCCATGTATATTATGTCAAACAACAGCAGGATTTTGGGAGCTACGGCGATACTCTATCCCGATGCGCTCAAAAAAGCTGCGCAGATGCTTTCGGACGATCTTTATATAATACCCAGCAGCATTCACGAGGTCATACTGGTGCCCTATAAGGATTCTCCCGAGCCGGATGAATTAAACAAGATCATAGGGGAAGTAAACAAAACAGCGGTCGAGGATAGTGAATATCTCAGCGACCACTGCTATTATTATTCCCAAAAAGACGATCAGATTTTCTGTGAAAAGCCTTAAAGAGACCCGGATTTATTTCTCGGGGAAAATATCTCTGTACCATTCAAGTGTCTCAAGATACAGTGCATAGACTTCTTTTTCCTTGAGACCGTCTACAATAAGGCGTCTTGAAACTTCGGTCCAGTTTGCATCCTCATATTCTTTGATAAATGAGAGTACGGGGGCAAACGGGCCGTCGTTATTTAAAAGGGCATTTTGCACATTTTTCGACACCTTAACCAGCTCCAAAGCCTCTTCCATAGGCTTTGAAAGCATGATATCCAGTACGGAGAAAAGTCCCATGAGGAAAAGCTCCTGCGCCTGCATTTCAAGCTCAAATTTCCGGGCGAGGTTTTCGGCAAATTTTGCCCTCATCATGGAAATACGCATGATCTCGGAAGGCTTGTCAGAGCAAAGCTCCTTGGTAACGGCGGTATTTATCCATTTTTTAAGCTCTATCTGTCCCAGCATTGCAGCCGCATGCTTTACGGATGTGATCTCGGAATTTCTGGACATATGATTAACTATCTCAAGAAGAGAAACCACCAGTGCGGGATCGCGTTCAACCACCTTTGCCACCTTGGTAAGCTCAAAGTCCACACCGTTTATGATGTTTAAAAGCTCGATATATGTGACCTTCATGGGAGTCAGCTGGGTCTGTGATTCAGTTACGGGCATTCTGAAGAAGCTTCCCTCATAAAGATTTGATTCACCTTCCTTCGAAAGCTCGTCAAAGTCTTCTTTGGAATTGATATTCTCGGCGCAAATCCTTACATTGGGGAAATACTGCCCGAAGAACTTAATAGCGGAAGTCATGCTGACTTCTTTGTAATCAAGGAAGAAATCATCCGTCAGCTTAAAAATCTTCTGGTATGCCGCAAAGCTTGATGTGGGAATATTCTTCACGGCAATCTTGAATCCCTGGGATTTGAGCTCGGAGATCCTTTCGATATTCTGGTCGGTGGGCTCTAATGATTTGTCAAAGACCAGCACCACGCTCTTATAAGGAATATTGCACTGCTCCCTGATATCGGTATAGATGGCAAAGCTGTTTACGGGTACGTATACATCTTTGTTACCCAAAATACCGGCCACGCCGATACTGTTTACGACTTCAAAGCCCGCTACGTTTGTAATGCCGTCGAGGCTCGCCGTACTTCCCAAAAGCGGATTCTTAAATATGTCCGCTTTCTGCGCCGATACTGCATAAGCGCATACACTTGTTTCATTATCAAAAATCGGTATCAATGTGGCTAACATATGCTCCTCCTTAGACGCTTTTTAAACACACCTTTATTATTTTATCACAAATTTATTTTAATTTCATCTTTATTTCATTTGCCATTTTTTTCATTTCGGCTGCGCTGTCGATCACGGATTGGGTGACTTTGGCTCCTCCGCTCATGGCTGCTATCTGCATAACGCTTTCTTCTTCATTAAGCCTTCGTATTCCGGACGACGTAAAATCAGTGTCCGTTTCCTTTTCAACCACATAATGGCAATCCGCCATCGCAGCTATCTGGGGCAGATGAGTAATACAAATCACCTGAAGCTGCCTCGAAAGCAAATACAATTTCTCCGCAACCTTCTGGGCAGTGTTGCCGGATATTCCGCTGTCAATTTCATCAAAGATAATCGTCCTTGCCTCGTCTTTAAGGGCGCAGACAGTACGGATAGAAAGCATTATACGGGACAACTCGCCTCCGGATGCAGTCTTTTCCAAAGGATAAAGATCGTCACCGGGATTAAGCCCTATCATAAATCTCACATCATCAGCACCATCTTTTGAGGGCTCCTTTGCTTCTTCAATCTGCACCTTGAAGCAAGGCTCTGCAAAATTCAGCTCCTTCATGGCATCTTCTACGGCTTTTGAAAGAAGAGGCGCATTCTTTTTCCGCTCGCTGCTTAACCTTTCTGCGGCATCGAGCATTTTCCTGTGAGCTTCATCAGCTTCTTTTGTCAATTTTTCCTTTGTCTTTTCATAGTCATTTAATTCGGAAAGACGCCGGCATTTTTCGTCACAGGTTGACATAATATCCGAGATGGTCCTGCCGTGCCTGTGTTTTAGTCCGTTAATAAGGTCAAGCCTCTCCCGGACAGCCGCAAATTCTTCTTCGTCATATTCATTTTCTTCAAGATACGAAAGGATATCCCGTCGCAAAGACATAGCAAGCTCTTCAACCCGCATAGCTTCATCATAAAATCCCCCCGTCTTTGCGTCTATGCCGCTTATCTCCGACAAAGAGGCTGATACCTCTCCGAGCATATCTGAAGCCCCGTCATCCCCCAGCAAAGACGCTGCCTTTGCAAGAGCATCGTTTATCCTGGAAAACGAATTCATAATACGGTATTTTTCTTCGAGAGCTTCGTCCTCACCCTCCTTAAGACCTGCTTTTTCTATCTCCGAAATCTCATATTCCAGAAAAGATATTTCCCGAAGCCTTTCATCTTCATCCATATCATCCTTTTCCAGAAGACTTTTGACTCTCCTGTATTCATCATAATACTCCCGGTATTCCGTCAGCAAAGGAGTGATTTTGTCGGAAGCATATGAATCCAGAAGCTTTAGATGCTTTTTCCGGTCAAGGAGCACCTGGTTTTCGTGCTGTCCGTGGATAGCAATAAAACGGGACGATACATCCTTCATGGAAGCTATGGTGTTCTTTTCGCCGTTTAAGCGGCAAACGTTCTTCCCCTCTTCTATGCGCCTTGAAAAGACATACTCCCCCTCCTCGGGATATATGTCCTCTTCCTTAAGGTTTGAAGCAAGATCCTCATCCGCCGTAAACTCCAGCTCAACCAGGGCATTTTCCGCCCCTTTCCGTATAAGGTTTTTCTCTGCCTTTGCGCCCAGTATAAGATTTACAGAGCCTATAATCACAGACTTTCCCGCACCGGTCTCGCCTGTTATGATATTAAGCCCGCTTCCGAAAGAAACTTCCGTTTCATCTATGACCGCAAGGTTTTTTACATGTAGATTTTCCAGCATTTTAATAATCCCTCCGGGGATCATGGGTAATGGGTATTATACGTTTATATTTAAAAGATAACTTTCTACTTCCTTTGCAAGCTCTGCCGTCTTTACGGCGCACATTATGGTATCGTCTCCGGCGATGGAGCCGATTATACCTTCTATATCCATAGCATCAATGCATGCGGCAACAGCCATTGCCATGCCGGCCTTTGTCTTTACGACAAGTATATTGGAAGCAGCCTCCGCATTAACAAAGCCTTCCCGAAACACCCGAAGAAAGCTTCCGGAATCCTCTTTCTTCAGATTCCCCTCCGGGGTCGCAGCAGCATAATACATCCTTCCGTCTTTATCTTTTATCTTGATAAGACCAAGCTCCGTAATATCCCTCGAAACCGTAGGCTGCTTTGCTTCGTATCCCTCCTTTACCAAAAGCCTGGTAAGTTCCTTTTGGGTGGATACTTTATTTTTCTTGATTATATCCAGTATTTTCGTCTGCCGGGAGGTTTTCATCCGTTACTCCTGTCGCTAAATACATTCATCTTCTTTTCCAGTCTTTCGATAAAGCTCAAAGAAGAAAGCTTCAGGAATTTGGCCATTTCCGGAGCCTGCTTTATAACAATGCTCTCCCCTATGCCGATGCAGGCAATATTGTCCCCGTCAAAAGCTATCTCCACGCTTTCTTCTTTTACCACGCCTTTGTTACGGCGCATTACCTCGACCCTGACTTCGTCCTCCGAAGGGATAACTATACTTTTTGCGCTCATAGCCTGGGCATTAACCGGAGTTATGACTATCATCTCCGCCTTCGGATCCATGATGGGTCCGCCTGCTGACATACTGTATGCCGTAGAGCCGGTAGGCGTCGCTATAATAAGACCGTCCGCATGATAATTGCACAAAAAGCTGCCGTTTACATATACATTAAGAGACACGATCTGCAGATTTCCGGCACGGTATATAACTATATCATTAAGAGCCATCTGCTCCGAAAGCTCTCCCTCATCTTCACCGATACTGCCTACTATCTTTACTCTTTGCTCTATTTCATAATCATCCGCCATTATCCTGTCTATGGCGGAAAATACATTTTCTTCCTCTACTTCGCAAAGATACCCCAATGTCCCAAGATTTACGCCTATCATGGGGACGGGAGATGCAGTCATATCCCTTGCCGCCCGGACTATGGTGCCGTCTCCTCCCAGTACCAGGGCGCAGTCCACCCGGTTTTTTTCAATGTCAATACGGGGATTATCTCCCGCAGCGCTTCTTTCCTCAATAGCGCAGGAACCGCCGTGCTCCTCTATATAAGACTTTATCGCTTTTGTAAGCTTTAGATCCTTATCTTTGTCTTTGTTTGTAATTACAAGAAATTTATTCATCTATTTCGCCTCTTTATGAGCCTTCTCCACCAGCTCTTTTATGTAAACTGCATCCGGATTTATTTCCGGAACATCCCCTTCACCTTTCCTCATATAAATCAAATATTCAATATTCCCCTTTGGTCCTTTAACAGGCGAAAAATCAAGCCCGCATACAATAAATCCTGTATCTTTAGATACATTAAGTATCTTTTCAATTACTTCCCTGTGAACCTTGGGATCGGAAACGACGCCGTTTTTGCCTACTTTGTTTTTGCCCGCCTCAAACTGGGGCTTTATAAGGCTTACCATATAACCGCCGTCTTTAAGCAGGTCGTAAGCGGGCTGCAAAATCTTATCAAGAGAAATAAAAGCTACATCACATGAGGCAAAATCTATTTCTTCGGGGATATCATCCCGGGTCACATATCGAAAATTCGTGCGCTCCATACAAATAACCCGATCGTCGTTACGAAGAGAATAGTCAAGCTGTCCGTATCCCACGTCTACGGAATATACTTTTCCCGCTTTGTTTTGCAGCATGCAATCCGTAAACCCGCCGGTAGATGCGCCTATGTCAAGGCAGATAAGGTCGGTTAACATAACACCAAACACATCTATTGCCTTTTCAAGCTTCAGCCCGCCCCGGCTTACATACTTAAGCTTTTCTCCTTTTATTTCTATCTCACATTCGTCCGGAAATACGGATCCCGGCTTATCTTCCTTTTGACCGTTTACATAGACCCGGCCTTCCATTATAAGAGCCTTTGCTTTTTCCCGGGAAGCAGAAAGCCCCCGGGATACAATCAGCACATCAAGCCTTTCTTTAGCCATTTAAATAATGCTCCTTTATGCGCCCGGCTACTGATTCCTCGTCTAATCCCACCACCTTAAAAAGCTCATCCACAGAACCGTGCTTTATAAACCTGTCTTCTATGGCTACGGGAATAACATCCATATGAATATCAGCTTCCTTCATTCGCATTATAATATTTTCGCCAAGTCCGCCGCTTAATATTCCTTCTTCCATAACCACAAGAAGATCGTGATCTTCCGAAAGAGTGCGTATCATATCCATATCAAAAGGCTTTGCAAACCTGGCATTTACTATGGTGGGGCTAAAGCCGTCTTTTTCCAGGATATCCTTTACCTTAAGGGCGGTTTTTACCATGCTTCCGTAGGCGAAAAGAGCTACCCGGCTTCCCTTTGAAATAACCTCGGATCTGCCGTATTCTATGGGCTCCCGGATTTCCTTAAGCTCATCAAAAGCCTCTCCTCTCGGGTATCTTACAGCGACAGGTCCGTCATAGCTTATGGCAAACTTCATCATATCCGAAAGCTCCCACTTGTTTTTGGGAGCAAGCAATGTCATATTGGGCATAGCCATAAGAGCGCTTATGTCAAATATGCCATGATGCGTCTCGCCGTCGCTTCCCACAATCCCTGCTCTGTCTATGGCAAATATAACATGCAGATCCTGGAGACAGACATCCTCTATCATCTGGTCATAAGCTCTTTGCAAAAATGACGAATATATCGCTACAACGGGCACGTATCCGCCCAGGGAAAGCCCTGCCGCAAAAGTGACGGCATGCTGCTCGCAAATACCCACATCAAAGAACCTGTCGGGGAACATATTGGAAAAACGTCTTAGTCCCGTTCCGTCCGCCATGGCAGCGGTTATGGCGACGACATTTTCATTCCTGTCGCCCTGCTTTCGCATAACTGTGGAAAATATATCCGTATATTTTGACTTTCGGCCCTTATACTGGGTAAGTCCCGTCTCGATATCAAATTTGTCCGTGCCGTGAAACCGTGCGGGATGGCGCTCTGCAGGAGTATATCCTTTCCCCTTAAGAGTCTTAAGATGCACAAGAACAGGACCGTCTACCCTGGCGGCATCCTTTAGCAATTCCAATATCTCGGGAATATTATGACCGTTTCCCGGACCTACATAAGTAATCCCCAGATCCTCAAAAAACATTTCCGGGATAATCACCTGTTTTATGCCCGCCTTTGTACGGCGAAGTCCCGCCACCATGGCGCCACCTCCGGGAAGAGACAAAAGAGACTTCTCCACACTGTCCTTAAATTCCCTGTATTTGCCGTTCGTCCTAAGGCCGCTTAATGAGCGGGACAGACCGCCGACATTTTCCGATATGGACATTTCGTTATCATTAAGAATAATAATAAAATTCGAAGTAAGGGAAGCTGCGTTATTTAAGGCCTCATAAGCCATACCTCCCGTAAGCGCCCCGTCTCCTATGACAGTCACTATCCTGTAATCATCACCGGAAAGCTCCCGGGCTGCCGCCATACCAAGAGATGCCGATATGGAATTCGAGCTGTGACCCGTATCAAAGGAATCGCAGTCGCTCTCGCCCCTCTTGGGAAATCCGCTTAATCCGCCGAATTTCCTTAAGCCCTCAAATTCATCCTTGCGGCCGGTCAGAATCTTGTGGGTATAGCATTGATGCCCCACATCAAAAACCAGCTTATCCTTGGGCAGATCAAGGAAAAGATGGAGAGCCATGGTAAGCTCCACCACCCCCAGATTTGACGCAAGATGACCCCCGTTTTTTGATATTCTGTCTATGAGAAATTCCCGGATTTCCCGGGCAAGATCATCCATTTTATCCATGGGGATGTCTTTTATGTCATTAGTTTTTTTAATTTCATCCAGAATCATAATCTATCTGTCCCTGTTTACAAGCCTTTTCACAAGTTCCTCAAGAAAAGTCCCTTCTCCTCCCAGGTCTTTTATTATAGACAAAGCCGCTTCGGAATGTCCTTTGACAGCGGCTTTTGCCTCGTCCATTCCCTCTATGGTAACATAAGTAGGCTTTGACTTCTTTTCATCGCTTCCCGTAGCCTTACCCAGGATAGCGGCATCGCCTTCCACATCCAGAATATCATCCCGGATCTGGAACGCAAGTCCCAGCTCCCTCGCGGCGTTTTCGGCTTTTCTTATATCATCATCCCCGGCGCCCCCAAGGACTGCCCCTATCATCATGGCAGATTCTATCATGGCGCAGGTCTTTTTTTCATGGATAAACATTATCTCCTTTAAGGATATATCCCTGCCTTCGGATTCTACGTCATACGCCTGACCGCCTCCCATTCCGTAGATTCCCGCCTTTCGGGACAATATACCCATGGATTTGACGGCTCTTATAGCCTCGGTAGCAGCATACACGGCGTTTTCCGTACCATCCCTGGCAGCAGCCATAGCCTCGTTTGCTTCGTTTTCCAAAGCCGTCGATGCAACTTCGAAGGCATAATTCAAAAGAGCATCTCCCGCAAGGATACCCATGGCTTCTCCGTACACTACATGGGTAGTCTTCTTTCCCCGCCTGTATTCATCATCATCCATGGCGGGAAGATCGTCGTGCACGAGAGAATAGGTATGAATAAATTCTATTGCCGCCATAAAATAAGGCAGCGCCTTGGGACTTTCCCCAAACAGCGCACAAGTTTCCTGCATCAATACAGGGCGAATCCTCTTCCCCCCGGCAGTAACCGAATACCTTACAGCTTCCGATAAAGTCTTCTCATATTCATCAGCCCCGGGTAGAAAACCCTCCAAAAGCTCGTTTACATAAGATGTTCTTTTCCCCAGCTCTTCTTTAAAGACTTCGTCTGTCATTCTTCTTCTCCTGTCTCGGGATTAAGCTCTATAAGTCTCTTTTGTGCCCTGTCAATCTCATCCCTGCATTTTTTGACAAGCTTCACCCCAAACTCATATTTTTTCAACGAATCCTCAAGAGTAATATCTTCATCATCCATTTCATCAAGGATTTCCTCAAGCATGGACAGGGCATCCTCCAGGGATATCTCATCAATGCTTATTTCTTTTTTATTTGATTTTTTTTCGCTCATTTTTTATCCTCATTTATTATTTCCGTTTTTTCAACCCGTGCATGGATAAATCCGCCCTTTAATGCAAGCCTTAATTTATCTCCTTTTTTGACGGATTCCGGAGTCCTTATGCCCCGTCCTTTTTCGTCCGACACAAATGCATAGCCCGATGCCATCCTCCTGAGGGGAGATACGCCGTCAAGCTTCTCCGCAAGCACACCTGCCCTTGCTTTCTTTGATTCAAAAACATTCCTCATCCTCTCGTCAAGGTGAGAAAAACGGGCTATACGGGAGTGTTTTGAAGAAATAATGCTTTTCATCCTGCTTGTAAGAACCGCCATGGAATCATCCACCCTTTCACGCTTCCTTTGAAGCATCTTACCCGGAGACTTTTCCTTAAGCTTCTCTTCCATATAATCCGCACTCTGGGATGCATTGTTAAGACGCCGCCCGATTCCCTCTTTCATATCCTTTAGAAAATCATCAAGCATATCGTCATATTCATATATATCAAAGACTGTATCCGTCACTGCAAGAGAGGGAGTCGCCGATCTGTGATCTGCCACTTCGTCGCTTATAAGATGGTCGTCCTCATGTCCTACCGCAGATACGACAGGAGTATTGCAGGCAAATATGGCCTTGGCTATCTCTACTGCATTAAAACAGAAAAGATCCTCCATAGATCCGCCTCCCCGTCCCACGATAATAACATCCACTCCGTAACGGTCGAGGGTCTCGATTCCCCGGACTATGGTCTCAACGGCTCCTTCCCCCTGTACCAAAGAAGGATAGAGAACTATCTGGACATAAGGATTCCTCTGGGAAACCGCAGTCTGTATATCTCCTATGGCGCGTCCTTTTGCGGATGTCACCACCCCGAGCTTTCGCACAAACCTTGGCAGCGGCTTTTTATACATAGGGTCAAACATCCCGGATTCTTCAAGAGCTGCCTTTATCTCCAGATATTTTTTGTACATTTCCCCTTCTCCGTCCAGGGAAATATCCTTTGCATTCAGTTGATATACGGAATTTTTGGTGTAGACGGAAACTCTTCCCGTCACGACTACCTTGTCTCCGTTTTTAAGGTTAAGCGCCGTCAGATCGGCACGCCTTGAAAATCCAAAAAAGGTAACCCGGATCAGATTGTTTTGATCCTTTAAATCGAAATAAAGATGACCGGAAGACGGCCGGGACACGCCCGATATCTCACCGCATACGGATAAATTTCCCAGGAAATAATCCTGATCAAACATATTCCTTATGTAATCCGATATCTCCGTTACAGAATAGATGTGAGAACTCTTTTTCATACCAGCTTTGCCAAAACACCATTTACAAAGGCTCCCGCCCCGTCGGGTCCGTATTTTTTCGCAAGCTCAACGCCCTCATTGATAGCTACGGACTGAGGTATTTCTTCATCGTATTTCATTTCATAACAGGCAAGCCTTATGACCGTCAGCTCTACCTTTCCCATGCGGGTCGTAGACCATTTTTCGGCAACATCATCAACAGCGCTGTCAATCTCGGAAATCTTTGCCGCTATATCGCCGCATTTCCTCTCGATATATTCCAGATCTTCCGGGTAAACCTCTTCCGAAATCCCTGAAATATACCTTTCTATCTGCCCGTCAAAATCATCCGTCGGGAAAAAATCCACGGCAAAAAGAGCTTTGAAAATCTCTTCCCGAAGCTTTCTTCTGGTCATCATCCCACCGTCTTGGCGTCTACGCCTATTATCTTGATATTTACCATATTTACATGCATTCCCGTCATGCTTTCTATGGTAGATTTAATCTTTTCCTGTACTTTGGGAACTACAGCAGGCACATTGCTGTCGAAGTCCAGCGTCAGAGCTATATCAACATCTATTCCGTCGTCGTTTGAAACGGTACGCACATACTTTGATACCTGTTTAGATCCTTTCCTGGCTATCTGCTCAGTAATCGCAGAAGGTCCTACGGCAACAACGTCTGAAAGCTCAAGAGCCGCCAGAGCGGCAATGGTATCTATTACATCGGCGGATATACGAATATCCCCTGATTTGTCCGATTTTATTAAATAAGCATTCTCAGCCAATTTTAATACCTCCAGATTATTGTGATTCGAAAGGAAGCATCACATTGTTAAAATATGTGATCTCCTGGGCATTATCCGAATGTATCTCCACGTCTATGGCGCCTGAAAGATCCAGGGACAAAACGCCCAGTATGGACTTTGCGTTCACCACATAATGACCCATAATAATATCTACATCACTTTCAAATTTATTTGCGGCCTCAACGAAATCCTTAACTCTTTCCACCTGGCTCAAATAGATAGTAATTCGATTTCTCATAGCTTTCACTTCCTTTCATTGCATTAAAAACAACTGTGTTATATTATACACAATTTTC
>CAJOQM010000005.1 GCA_905236845.1 uncultured Lachnospiraceae bacterium
AAGGTCTGCTATAAGGCGGGTGCTTCCGGTTTCTTTGTAGAGCTTTGCCAGGGTTACATAGGTCTCCTTTATGTCAGAGCCTATGGATACGGCGTAGCGAAGGGCTGCAATGGCCTCTATGGTCATGCCCAGTTCGTTAAGGCGGGTGCCCATGGTGTTTAATGTGCGGATAAGCAGGATGAAATTTTCATCATACGATGAGAGAGCCTCGAGGTTTGCGGGACCGTATTCCATCTTGATGTCGGTGTTTGTCATGCCGCCAAGGTTTAGGATGCGCTTTTGGGAAAGAGATTCTATAAGGCGGTCGCATTCACATAGCTCGGGGTCGCCCTGGGGATTATCTTCAGTTATGGAAACCTTAAGAGGAAGCAGGGTAAGATCGATTTTTATGTAATCCAGATTGGATATATCTGCCGCACGGGTTGAATTTGCTTCGTTTTCTCTTGCCCAGAAATCAAGCTCAGCCTGTTTATCTTCCTTGCCGGCATTTCTTATCTTATGCCGCAGGATTAAAAATACTACAATAAGTACCAGAAAACAGGGAAATACAGGCATAGAAAAATTTTCAAAATACGAACCGAGAGACATAGTCTTCTCCTTTCGGGAAAGAGGTTTATTATGTGGAAAAGATCAAAGAGAAACCGCATCATCGCAGGAGCAATCGTTATATTGCTGGTAGCAGCCATGCTGGTAACCTTTGTGCTTTCTGCTCTTATGGGCAGTGTATAATCTGACTTTCCCGTATATGATATATGCGGCGGGATATAATGTCAAATTTGCAATCAGACAAAAATAGAGTTAAAATATCATGCGATGTGATTTAGTTATTTAGCAAGAAGGGAATTTTATGAAGTACGGATTTTTAAAAGGAATGACCATGGCGGCAGCCGCATTGTCTCTGGCTGCTGTTTTTGGAGTGACGAATACCTATGCGGCGGATGAAGATGTCATATTGAACAATGTACATATCGGTAATGTCGATGTGTCTGGTATGACGCTTGATGAAGCCGGACAAGCCGTGGAAGACTATATAGATGAGCTTTCCGAAGGTACGACTGTCCTTGTGGGAGATATCGGCGAGCTTGAGGTAAATAATACGGATTTTGGTCTTTCGTGGAATAACCGGGATATTGCGCAGGAGGCGCTGGATTATGGTAAATCCGGGAATCTTCTTACCAGATACAAGCAGATAAAGGACGCAGAAAACGAAAGTGTTCAGCTTCATCTTGGGGTATCCATAGATGAAGACATTACGGCTACAATTTTTTCCGAGAATGAGGCTTCTTTGGAGCAGCTTCCCGTAGAAAGCACTCTTACCCGCCAGAACGGCGAGTTTGTGGTTATAGAGGGTACTGACGGCGTAGAGATAAATGTGGATGAGTCCATAGCCGCAATCGAGGATTTCTTTGATGCGGGATGGACGCAGGATAACAACGAGATTACACTTGTCTGCGATACCGTATCTCCGGAAGTGACCACAGAAGAGCTCGAAAAGGTTCAGGATCTTCTCGGAAGCTATTCTACGAGCTTTGCTTCATCATCGTCTTCCCGGGCCACGAATGTGTCAAACGGCGCAAGCAAGATCAACGGCTCTGTTATTATGCCCGGAGAGCAGTTCTCCGTGTATGATACCGTAAGCCCCTTTACAGAGGAAAACGGATATGAGCTTGCGGGAACGTATGTAAACGGTCAGGTAGAAGAGTCCTTCGGCGGAGGTATCTGCCAGGTGTCTTCCACCCTGTATAATGCGGTCCTCTATGCAGAGCTTCAGGTAGACCAAAGATACAACCATTCCATGATAGTATCCTATGTATCTCCTTCAAGGGATGCGGCTATCGCAGGAACCTACAAAGACTTTAAATTCACCAATGATACGGATGCTCCTATTTATATAGAGGGTTATACTTCCGGCGGAATCATATATTTTAATGTATACGGTCAGGAATACAGGGATTCTTCCCATTCCGTTGAATACGAAAGCGAGACTCTCTCCACCACGGAGTGCACCGATATATATACTGCGGACAGATCTTTGGCGTTTGGTACCATTACAAGGACAGAAAGCGGTCATACCGGATATACAGCATGCCTGTGGAAGGTTACATATGAAAACGGTGTAGAGGTATCCAGGGAAAAGATAAATTCAAGTACATACAAGATGACATCAAATCAATATTCCGTGGGAACGAAGACTGACAGCAAGAAGGCAAAGAAAGCCCTTCAGTCCGCTATTTCTTCGGGAGACAGGGATACCATAAACGCTGCCATATCCGAATACTCTGCGGAAGCAAACGGTGAAGACGAGGAGGAAGAAGAGGAAGAGGAGGACGACGATGACGATAGCAGCAGCAAGTCTGATTCTTCCGACGGCGACTCAACCGAGACAACGACGGAAACCACTACCGAGACAACGACGGAGACCGTGACCGAATAGAGACTTCGGCTGTTTTGCAGATAGGATTTATATGGAAATATTTATGTCGGGATATATAGCTTTGGGGGAGACCTTAGAGCTTATAAATGCAAATGAAGAGCGCCTTTTGGGGCGCTTTTCTGCACGTTTTCTGGATAAATCCAAAGCGAGGATCCAGGAAGAATTAAAGTCGGCGGAATCATTTGATTTTCCGCAGACGGCAGAGGTCTTCCCTGTCCGGGGAAGCATTCTTGATGCCTTGTGGGAATGGGGAGAAGCGCATGATACCGGCTTTCGGATAAATCTGCTTAAAATCCCCATTCTTCAGGAAACTATAGAAATATGCGAAGAACTGGATATGGATCCGTATTTTCGCTCCTGTGATAATGCGGCATATATTATATCGGACGGATTTAAAATCCCGTGCGGAGATGTTTTCGTGTCGCAAGCTGCACCGGATATGGGAGGCATTATCCGCATCGGTCATACAACGACTGAAAGGGCGAGGATTCTTGAATTAAGGGATTTTGAAAGATATCTGTATGCTCCTTCTTGACGGGATTTTGTCTTAAGTTTAAAATTGACTTATGCGTGAATTTATTTTTCCCAAAAACTATTTTGATGATGAAGTCCGGTGCGGATTTTATGTAAATGGCATGATGAAGCGCTGCTGGGCTGCCCAGCTCGAAGTCCTTTATGAAATGGACAAAGTATGTCAAAAGCACGGCATCAAATGGTTTGCGGACTGCGGGACTTTGATAGGGGCGGTGCGCCACGGCGGCTATATTCCCTGGGACGACGACCTTGATATATGCATGATGCGCAAGGATTATGTGAAATTTCAGCAAGTCGCAAAAAAGGAGCTGCCGGAGGGCTATTCTGTTCAGGATTATCATAATGAAGGCTCCTGGGATCTCCTTTTGCGCATTAATAACAGCACTACCTTAAGCTTTGACAAAGAACGTCTCGACAAATATCATGATTTTTCTTTTATTGCCGGAGTGGATATTTTCCCTCTGGATTTTCTCCCGTTATCAAAAGAAGAAGAAGAAAAATGGAGAGAGGAAATTTCCTTCCTGTTTTCGCTTTCCGGCCATAATGATCTTGGTGAAAAATATGATCATATGTCCGGGGTCACCCGCCTTGCCCTTGACGAGGTAGAAAAAAGATACGGGATGCGCTTTGACAGGAATAAATCCGTGAAAGTACAGCTTTATGATATTATGGTAGAGAGGTTTTCCGCATACAAGGACACGGATGCCTCAGAGATGGTGATGACGCCCTTCTGGCTTCGGGATAACAACCACAGGTATGGAATTAAATGGTATGAGACCGCAGTTGAGCTTCCTTTTGAAACGGGCGTAATAAGGGCTCCCTCCCGGTATGACGAGGCTTTGCGCCAGGAATACGGCCGTGGATATATCATTCCCGTAAGAGTCGGAGGTATCCACGATTATCCTCATTATGAGGAGCAGGAAAAAATGCTTAAGGATGCAAACGGCGGCTATTATCCTTATGTCTATGATTTTCCGAAGGGTGTCTTTGAGAAAGAGAGCCCCCGGGTGCAAAGCTCCAAAGATAAGATAAATCAATTCGTATCAGTAATGGAAAAAGCTCATATGTCTCTTGGCGAAATATTGGCTTTGGATAACGGGGATGCAGTATTAAATCTCCTTACCCAGTGCCAGAATCTTGCCATAAATCTGGGAACATATATAGAAACTGTCTATGGAGAAGGGACAAAGAGTGTAGGAGCCCTTGAAGAATATTGCGAAATGGTATACGGGCTCTGTGGGGAGCTCGCAAAAAATGCGGGTGCCGGTGAAATTCTGAATAAGCTTTCGACTTTTACTGACAGGTTTAAAAGGGTTCTCGAAGATGAAATCCTGTCGCACCGGGAAGTGGTTTTCATGCCCCGGAAAGCTTCTGCCTGGAGTGCGTTGGAGCCTTTTTGGAAAGAGGCTGTTTCCGACCCGAAATGCAAAGTATATGTAATGCCTCTTCCTTATTTTGACAAGAATCCCGATGACAGCGTCGGGGATGCGCATTACGAAGGAGAGATATTCCCCGAAGGAATAGATGTTATTCATTATGAAAAATATGATCTTACACAAAGAGCGCCGGATGAGATAGTGATCTGCGAGCCATATGATGAATGCAACTATACAAGCACTGTACATCCTGCGTTTTATTCAAAGAATCTAAAGAATTATACAAAATGCCTTACATATGTCCCGTGGTTTGAAACGGATGAAATCAATGAAGATGATGCCAGGGCAAAAAAGAGCATGGAGCATTACGTCGCCATGCCGGGTCTTGTTTATGCGGATAAAATAATCCTGCAATCCGAAAGCATGAAGAAAGCTTATGTTGATTTTCTTGCTATCTGGGCGGGCGAAGATACAAGGGATGTATGGGAAAGCAAGATTTGCTTTGCCAAGGCAGGAAAACCCAAAGAAGATGGCGTCTTGCCTGCCTCAAAAAATAAGACTATGCTTTATTATGTAAGCATAAGCTTTATACTGGAGCATAAACAAAAGGCAATCGAAAAAATAAAAAACGTTTTTGATACTTTCGGAGAATACGGTGCGGAGATTTCTGTTTTACTTTCGCAGGATCCTTTGATAGAAAAAGTCCTTCCGGATGCAGATCCGGAGCTTTACGAGGCATACTGCCGGATGAAAAAAGAATGTGTGCCGCAAAATATAAAGGAAGCTTGCTTTGATGTGGGGGCAAAGGAGGCTGCGAATGTGTGCGACGGATATTACGGAAGTCCCGGAAGCTTTATTCAGCATTTTTTGCAAAGAAAACTTCCTGTTATGATACAAGATGTTGTGGAATGAGTGGGGAAAGACCTGTTTTGCGTCTATTTTATTATATTTTCAGTTGACAGGACAGGATATTTATTCTAAAATGAAATTGCCTTGATTTCCAAGGCATTTAACCTACATAAACTTACAAACCTACATGAAACTTTTATGTAACTGAAGAAGAGCAATAATTGAAAGGAATTTGAAATTATGATGAGTACATATGAAAGCCCTGAAATAATGGAAAATGAAGATATTGCCGAAGGTGTATTTACTGCAAGTGGAAGCTGCTACACCACTACGGCAAGAAGGACTCAGGTTCCCGAGACAGGAAGACAGAATTACGTTTTCCAGATTGATGCAGTTCACAATGCAGACCACAATTCAAACAAGCAGCAGCTTGTAATAGTTTTCTCGGATCCCGTAACATACGTATCCTGCAACGGACAGGGAGCTACATACATAAGCGGAAACGGTACAACGACCCTGACTGTGAATTTCTCATATTGGAACAATCACACGGACAATATCGGAATCGGCGACTTTACTGTCACATCCGATGCGTCAAATCTCCAGTATGTAAGCTCGGTTCTCTACGATGTGGGACAGTGCTAAAAAGATATTTAGAGGGCGCCCTTCGGGGCGTCTTTTTTATGCATAAGGGCGGCGTAAGGGAAAATCATGTTTAAGAAATTGCGTTTTTATTGGAGCAGAATACGTGCGGGAAGATTAAAATCCATGTGGGAGGAGACCCTGTGGATTTATTCTTATGGAAGGCACTATATAAAACCCATGATTTTCTATACGGCGCTTGGGCTTGTAAGCACGGTTCTTTCCCTTTTGATGAGCCTTGTTTCCAGAGACTTGGTTGACATAATCACGGGATATAAGGCGGGAGAAATCATAAGATATTTTGCCCTTATGATAGGATACGGTCTGGGATCTGCCGTCGTGGGGCAGCTTACCAGCTATGCCAGTACTTATATTACCATGAAGGTCGATGCCCGGATGAAAAACGATGTTTTCGAAAAAATTCTGGAGACAGACTGGGAATCCCTTACCACGTATCATTCGGGAGATCTCCTTACCCGCTGGGGATCCGATGTTTCGGTTATTTCCACGGGGATTCTTACATTTATTCCCAATGCGATAGTATATGTGTTTAAATTTATAAGCGCTCTTTTTATGATACTGTATTATGACTGGACTTTTGCGGTATTTGCCTTTTTGTCTATTCCCTTTACATTGATTCTGTCAAGAACTCTCCTTAACAGGATGGTAAATAACAACCAAAAGTCCGCACAAATGAGCGCCAGGATGAACAGCTTCAACCAGGAGACCTTTTCCAATCTGCAATTTGTAAAATCCTTTGACCTTATCAGGCTTTATATAGAAAGATTAAAGCAGCTCCAGAGCGAATTTATTACAATGAAGCTGGATTTCCAGAAGATGAGCATATGGACGGGGCTCCTTATGACCACGGTAGGACTGATTGTATCGTATTCTGCTTACGGCTGGGGTATATACAGAGTCTGGAGCGGGGTGATTTCCTACGGCTCTATGACTATGTTCCTTGGTCTTTCAAGTACCCTTACGGGGACGGTTACGAATCTTACCAGCCTTGTTCCTACATCAATAAATCTTACCACCTCTGCCCGGCGGCTTATGGATATTCTGGATATGCCCCGTGAGGATTATTCCCATGATGAGGAAGCGGAGGCTTTCGAGAAGGCTCATGCCGCATCCGGTATAAGCCTTGTTATAAATGATGTGGAGTATGCATATAACACGGGCACAAAGGTCTTTGAGAAGGCTTCAATGGAGGCGCATCCCCATGAGGTCATAGCTCTCGTGGGTCCTTCCGGAAAGGGCAAGACTACGATGATGCGCCTTATCCTTTCCCTTGTAAAGCCCCAGGGAGGAAGCATGAAGCTCAAGGCAGGGCAGCAGGATGAACTCGTGCTCTCTCCGTCTACCCGCCATCTTTTTTCCTATGTGCCCCAGGGCAATACCATGTTTTCGGGCTCTATTGCTGAGAATATGAGAAATGTAAAGCCGGATGCCACGGATGAAGAGATAGTGGAATCCCTTAAGCTCGCCTGCGCATGGGAGTTTGTGGAGAAGCTTCCCGAGGGCATATATTCCGAGGTAAAGGAGAGGGGCGGAGGCTTTTCGGAAGGACAGGCGCAGAGGCTTTCTATTGCAAGAGCCCTCCTTCGCAAATCTCCGCTTTTGCTACTTGACGAAGCTACCAGTGCGCTTGATGTGGATACCGAGAGAGAAGTCCTTGCAAATATTGTGAAAGATGAATACCCCAGGACCTGCGTTGTTACGACCCACAGACCCTCCGTTCTTTCCAGCTGCAACAGGGTTTATAATATAGAAGATTTCAGATGTGTGATCTTGTCGGAGGAGGAAGTGAAGGAAAAATTGAGACCGGATTGGTGAGATTAACTAATCGCATCGGTCGAATTTCACAAATACCGAGATAGGGTTTTGTGAAAAAATACTAAAAACACCCCAAATTATTAAACATTTCTAAACAATGTCTAAAAAATAAAGTTATTTTTTATAAAAAAACACAGTTGCATCTTGTCTGAAAAGATGGAATAATGCTATTCGTAGGCAGTGAAACACTTTATTTCAAAGGAGGAAATTTTTTATGTCAGAAGCAAAAAAAGGCAACTTTATGCGTTATGCGGTTTGTTTCTGTATTCTGGGTGTTGTTTACAATTTCATGTATTCAGGACTTCAGAATGACCAGATCAACATTCTCCAGGGCTTCAGTGCATGGACAAACGCCGCTACACTTGCTCCTCTTACAGCAGGTAACGTAGTAGCAATCGTTATGACTTTCCTTTACGGTACACTCTTTATGAAGTTTGGACCCAGGAAGACACTTATCCCCTGCATCATCATCTCAGCAGCAGGCTGCATCGGTATCGCTCTTGCAAACGGACTTGCTTCCGTATCAGGTGTTACCGTTGCATCTGCAGAAGTAGGCGATGCAGCAGTTACAGGTAACTACATGCTCTATGCAGTATCTCTTTTCTGCATCCGTATTACCGCACAGTGCTTCCAGCTTGCAGGCTTCATGATGGCTTCAAACTGGTTCATTAAGTGGAGAGGTCGTGTCCTTGGTATAATCACCATAGGTTCTCCCCTCTTCTCAGTTATCGGTACTTCCGTAATGACAACATTCATCTCTAACAACTTTGGCGGCGACTATCGTCCTTTCTACTATGGAATAGCTGTTATCCTTGTTGTTATTGCTGTTCTTACCGCAGCACTTCTTGCAGATAAGCCCGAGGATGTAGGACTCTATCCCGACGGCGCAGATCATCCTCCCCTTTCAGAGGAAGAGCAGCAGGATGTTGCTTCTGTTGGCGAAGTGCTCGGCATGAGCAAGACATGGATTATGATCATCAACTTCGGCTGCTTCAACTTCATCATCAATGCCTGCATGGCTTCCATGGTAGCATGGTTTACACACCTTGTAGTAACAAACATTGATGTAGTATCTACCGGCGCTATGGCTGGTATGTTCGAAGGAATGGGCGGTCTTGAAGGCGCAGGCGCTATGGTTCTTTTCGTAGGCCAGGCTGCTAAGTGGCTTTCAGTAGGTGCTATCCTTGGTATCCCCATGTCATTCGTATTCGGTGTTATTGATGATAAGCTTGGTACTCCTATCGCCTGCATCTGCCTCGGTATCACAGAGTTCCTTCCTGTTACAGGACTTCTTGTACAGAAGAGCGCAGTAGCTTCTACCGGTAGCTGCAACGTACCTATGCTTATACTTTGGGGCTTCGGCGTAGCCTGCATGACCGGTGGTGTTCCCACAATGAACCCCGCATCTGTTGGTTATGCATTCGGCCGTCGCGAGTATGCTACAGCTTCACGTGTAGTTCTCGCTATACAGCTTATCCCCATGGCTTTCTCTGCACAGATTATGCAGGCAACCTTTGCAATGGACAATGATGTAGTTGGTTTCTACATGCTGTATGCAATCATCATCGTAGGTATCCTCTTCTGCATCCCGATGTTCGGATGGGGCGATGCGATGGCTGCAGACCGTACAGGCAAAGCAGAATAATAAATTGTTATAAATTTAATAAGTGTTTACTGTAGAATAACGGAAAGGGTCGTCTGTTAGTGGATGACCCTTTCATGTGCAGATGTAGTTCAGTGGCAGAACACCAGCTTCCCAAGCTGGATATGCGGGTTCGATTCCCGTCATCTGCTTTGAATCCTTAGCGAGGCCGAGCCGAAGGCGAAGGCAGAGTTTAGGATTCATGTATGCAGGGACACTTAATGAGTGCGCACCGAAGGTACGCACGAATTTAGTGGAGTCGCTGCTTACCCCCGGTAAAAAATATGAATTATGCTTCATTAACAGAAACAGAATATTACGGTCCCGAAAAACGCACACGTCTTGCGGATTGGAGGGACCTTTTTGCGTCTTCAATGGTTGAAGAGGCGTCAAAGTCCGATTATCAGGACTATATTACTATAAATAAAAATACATCAAGAGGAGTGTTTTCCTGTACTGTGGGAGGTCCCCACAAACGCAGGGGATATAATGTCATAGTTTACCGGGAGCCTTATCTGTATGAAAGAGGATGGAACGAAGGGGATTTTTTCTGCTCCTGCGGAACCGGCTGGAACAGGGTGTGTGTGCATATGGCTGCTGCCATGATTCGCTTTGAAGACGAACACGGTCCTTTTTACGTGACAGAGACTGATAACGAAGTTGCAGGCAGGCTTAAGAAAGAAGAGAAAACCCGGATTCTGTGGGAAAGAAAGCAGAGATGGGAAGAGTTTAAGGATGAGGTATTTCCTGCGGTAGATTATTTCAGGGAAAAGATAGAAGATTCCGGAAAAGACAGCTTCGTTTATTTTGATCTGGAAAGCATATTAAAGGGATATGTGACCGACAGCTTCTGTGTGGAGAGAGCCGATGAGCTAAAGAAAATCGAACCTATGGAGAGGCTGGATGCCCATGAGGACAGAGATGGAAACAAGGTCGTCGAGGGATCTGTATATTGTTTTGATGATTATGAGCCCACGGCAATAGCTTCGGGGGTAATGAAGGAAAAGAGCATAAGGAATCTTTCCTGCAACTGCGAAAATACAAGAGACGGGCATATGTGCGAGCATATGTTGGTTTTGGTGGACGCAATGGGAAAGCTTGCCGCCCGGACTTTTTCCGGGGACGCTACGGACGAAACCGCCGAAGAATTTTTCCGCAACCTTGAAGAGGCGGGGAAAATCGAAAAATACGAAAAAGAAAAATCGGCCAATCTTTCGGAGCGCAAAAAGATTATAGATATTGCGCCTCGAATAATCATGGAAGCGGGAAAGGCAAGGGTTACTTTTCGCATAAGCAATGAAAATGGCAAATATTATATCTGCCGCAACTTAAATGATATGCTCGAAGCATATGACAATCAATCGGTGCTCGGTATTTCAAAAAAGGCGCAAATAGATTTTGCGGCATGTGATTTTGCGGATGATGCGCTGAAATGGGTTGATTTTATAAGACGCCGCTCCTCGGAAAATGAAGGTGTAAATGAGAAACTTGCGAAAAGAAATTTTGGCTACGGAAGAAGCATTGCCTTCAGGCATGACCAGAATCTTGCCGGGGCTTTTCTTGATTATTTTTATGAGACTGCGGAAGGTACAAGCATTGTCTATGAAGACAAATCAAATGGTATAAAGGGCGCAAAAATAGATGTAGGCTCTTATGACGTTCGTTTTTGTGTAGAGCTTGATAATATAACCGATGCAAGAGGCAGGTTTGCGGGAATATCGGTCTCGGGTCTTATTCCCGTGTTGTTAAAGGGCGGAGCATATGATTATACTCTGGATGAAAAACATCTTTCCAGAGTGAGCCAAAGGGACAAAAAGATGCTTTATCCTTTTGGGAAAGCTGCAGATGAGTCTGGATATTTCAGGTTCAACGTCGGGCTGTCCCATTTTCGGGAGTTTTATTACAGGGTGCTTCCCGGGCTTTCGGAAAATCCCTCGGTGGAGGTGACGGACCGTTGCGGAGATGAGCCCTATGAGCATCTTCTTCCCGAGGCGGAATTTAAATTCAAATTAGATCATGAAGACGGTGAAATCCGGCTTCTTGCGAATGTGATATATGATTCGGAGGAAAGCATTCTTGACGGGAGGGCGCCTGCTCATGGCAAGGTCATGAGGGACACGCTTCAGGAACACAGAGTCCTTACGGTGATAGAGGAAATGTTTGACTATTGCGGGGATGACGGCATCTGGCATATGGATGTATCAGAAGAAGAGAGGCTTTATGATTTCCTGGCAATAGGTGTTGATGAGCTTAATGAGCTGGGGGAGGTCCTGGGGACGGAATTTTTCAAGCAATTCAGACTTCGCAAGCTCCCGCAGATGCAGATAGGTATTTCCGTCGAAAGCGGAATCATGGATCTTAAGCTGACGTCAAATGAATTTGATGAAGAGGAGCTATTGAGTCTGCTGGATTCATACAGGAAGAAAAAGAGGTTTTACAGGCTGTCTGCCGGGACATTTGTGGACCTTACGGATATAGAATCTCTTGCGGAGACGGAAGAGCTGTTCAGAGGGCTGAATGTGTGGCTTGAGGATGCTGTGACGGGCAAAGCCAGGCTTCCCATGTACAGAGCTTTGTATCTGGAAACCATGCTTGAAGAGCATGAAAGGATAGCTTCGGAAAGGGACAGGACATACAGGGCTCTTATCAGGAATTTTAAGTCCATACAAAACACGGAATATGAGCCTCCTGAATCTCTGGCGAATATTCTCCGCCCATACCAAAGCTACGGATATAAATGGCTAAAGACCTTGGAAGAAGCCGGGTTCGGCGGTATTCTTGCAGATGAAATGGGTCTCGGAAAGACATTGCAGATGATATCTCTTGTGGCTTCGGATGCTGCCGCCGGTATAAACGAGCCGTCTTTGGTAGTCTGCCCGGCATCTTTGGTTTATAACTGGCTGGAAGAAATCGGCAGATTTGCTCCGGAGCTAAAATGTATGGTCTCTTCCGGAGCGCAGACTGCCCGGAGAAGGGAGCTTGGCAAAGCCGGGGATTATGATATAGTCATTACGTCTTATGACCTGCTTCGCATAGATATTAAGTATTATGAAAAGCAGAATTTTAACATATGTGTTCTTGATGAAGCTCAATATATTAAAAATACTGCAGCTGCGGTCACAAAATCCGTAAAGATACTTCATGCCCGCCACAGGTTTGCTCTTACGGGGACGCCCATAGAAAACAGGCTTTCGGAGCTGTGGAGTATATTTGATTTTCTGATGCCCGGGTTTCTTCACAGCCCCCGGGAATTTGCGGAAATATACGAAAAGCCTATCATGAAGGAAAAAAATCTTGGTGTCAGAGAGCAGTTAAAGAGAGTGGTTGCTCCTTTTATACTCCGCCGACAGAAGTCCGAGGTGTTAAAGGATCTTCCCGAAAAGCTTGAAGAAGTCAGGTATGCCAGGTTTTCCGGAGAGCAGCAGAAAGTATATGATGCCCAGGTGCTTCATATGAAAAAGATGCTGCAGGATGGATTTAACACCGGTGAGGACAAGATAAAAATCCTGGCGGAGCTTACGAAAATACGCCAGATTTGCTGCGATCCTTCTCTTATATTTGAGGATTATAAAGGCGAATCCGCAAAGCGTGAAGCCGTAAAGGAGCTTATAGAAAGCGCTATGGAGGGAGGTCACAGGATGCTGGTCTTCTCCCAGTTTACTTCTATGCTTGCGCTTATTGAAGAAGATTTCAGAGAGGCAGGGATTGAATATTACAAAATTACGGGTAGCACTCCAAAGCAGGAGCGCCTGACCCTGGTCCACAGGTTTAACGAGGGGAGCGTCCCCGTGTTTTTGATTTCCCTTAAAGCAGGCGGTACCGGTCTTAATCTTACCGGGGCAGACGTAGTCATACATTATGACCCCTGGTGGAATATGGCGGCTCAAAACCAGGCTACGGACAGAGCTCACAGGATAGGCCAGACAAAGCGTGTCTCCGTATACAGAATGATCATCAAGGACACAATAGAAGAAAAGATTTTGCAGCTTCAGGAGACAAAAAGAGACTTGGCGGAGGCAATACTCGAGGGGGCGGGGGAATCTCTGTCGTCTATGTCTGCAGCGGAGCTTATGGCTCTTTTGGAATAGTGTTAAATGTGATATAATAGGGAATGTATTTCGCACGAAAGGAGAATATAAATGGACGCAAAGATTACAGAGCTTTATGATGATTGGAGAAATAAGGCAAAGGGCGATCCCGATATAGAAAAAGAACTTTCTGATATGGCCGGCAATGATGAAGCCATGGAGGATGCGTTTTACAGGAATCTTGAATTTGGTACAGGCGGGCTCCGCGGCGTTATAGGAGCCGGAACCAACAGGATAAACATACATACTATAGGGCGCGCCTCCCAGGGGCTGGCAAATTATGTAAACCAGAGTTTCCCCGAAGGAAAGCGCTCTATTGCGGTTTCTTACGACTCCAGGATAAAGTCCGACCTTTTTTCAAAGATAGCGGCAGGAGTCTTTGCGGCAAACGGTATAAAGGTATATATATACCCGCAGCTTATGCCGGTGCCCTGCCTTTCATTTGCCACAAGGGAGCTTAAGTGCTCTGCAGGCGTAATGGTTACGGCATCCCACAATCCGTCCAAGTACAACGGATACAAGGTATACGGAGCTGACGGCTGCCAGATAACTACTCTTGCGGCTGAAAAGATTTTAAACGAAATAGAGTCCCTGGATTATTTTTCCGATGTAAAGAGGGATGACTTTGACGAAGCTCTTGCTGCAGGAAAAATAGAATACATTAGCGAGGATGTATATACGGCATTTACGGAAAAAGTAAAGGCTTGCTCTGTCCTGGGTGATGAAAAAATAAATAAAGACATAGCTATTGTATATTCGCCGCTTAACGGCTCCGGGTTAAAGCCGGTTCTGCGCACCTTAAAGGAAAGCGGATACACCAACGTAACCGTAGTTAAAGAGCAGGAAAATCCAGACGGAAATTTCCCCACCTGCCCTTATCCGAATCCGGAAATAAGGGAAGCTATGGAGCTCGGGATTAAATATGCAAAAGAAAACAATGCGGACATATTGATAGCTACCGACCCGGATTGCGACAGAGTGGGCATAGCCGTGTGCGATGAAAAGAGCGAAGGTGGATACAGACTGTTTTCCGGAAACGAAGTCGGCATACTCCTTCTTGATTATATATGCGCCCGCAGGATAGAAAACGGTACTATGCCTGAAGACCCCGTGCTTATAAAGACAATAGTTTCCATAGATCTTGCGGACAGGATAGCCGAAAGCTACGGAGTGCGTACAGTAAATGTGCTTACCGGATTTAAATTCATCGGGGAGCAGATAGGTCTTCTTGAGGAAAAGGGCAGGGAAGATTCATATATATTCGGATTTGAGGAAAGCTACGGCTATCTTTCCGGGACATATGTACGGGATAAGGATGCGGTAAACGGCGTCTTTATGATATGCGAAATGTTTGCATATTATGCCTCAAAGGGGATTTCACTTACTCAAAAGCTTGATGAGATATTCCGCAAATTCGGATACTGCTTGAATACCCTTTATTCCTATCAGTTTGAAGGCTCGGCCGGATTTGAAAAGATGAAGGAAATAATGGCTGATTTCAGAGGAGACGCTACATCCTTCGGCGGGAAGGATGTTACGCAGACTCTGGACTATTCCAAGGGACTGGACGGACTGCCGAAGTCTGATGTGCTCAAATACAAGCTTGCCGGAGATTGTTCTGTCGTAGTCCGCCCATCCGGGACGGAGCCGAAGCTTAAGACATATATATCTGTGAGTGCGCCTGATGAAGCGGGGGCAAGGGCTGCAGAAAAAATTATATGTGAGGATCTTGCAAAGAGGATGAAATAATGAAAAAAATGCTCTTTTTGTTAAATCCCAATGCCGGAATGGGAAGCGCCAAGGAACAGCTATATATGTTGGTTAGCTTCTTTTCCGTAAACGGATTTGAGGTTACTACATACCCTATCATTCCCTCAAAAGGGCTTGGCTCCGAGAATATCCTTAAAGAAGCAAAAGACCGTTTTGACTGCGTTGTATGCTACGGCGGAGACGGCACCTTAAATCATGTCATAAACGGATATATGCAAAACGGTTATAATATACCACTGGGATATTTTCCTGCGGGCAGCACGAATGATTTTGCGAAGAGTATAGGTCTTTCCGACAGTGTGCTGGAAAACGCCCAGACTATAGTAGATGGGAATATATTCCGTTATGATATCGGAAGATTTAACGACAGATATTTTAATTATGTAGCAGCCTTTGGAGCGTTTACCGAGGTGTCCTACGATACGGACCAGACGTTTAAGAATGTTATAGGACATGCGGCGTATCTTTTGCGTGGGGTTCTTTCTCTCCCCGATGCCATGGCGAAAAACTGCGCTTTTACAGTAGAGCATGACGGGGTCAAAGGCGAAGGGGAATATATCTTCGGCGGTGTGTCAAATTCTACTTCCGTAGGGGGCTTTAAGATGCCCCATGATGAGAGGATACAGCTTGACGACGGTGTTTTTGAAGTCACGCTTATAAAGGTGCCCGATAATATTCTTGATATTCAGAGGATATTGAGCAAGCTTTTGGGAGGAGACCTGGAAGACGAATACATAGAAGTCTTTCAGACGTCGTCCTTGCTGTTAAAGACGCAGGGAGATGTCCCCTGGACGCTGGATGGGGAATTCGGAGGCGCACCAAAAGAAATAAAAATAGAGCTTCATCATGAGGCGATACCTATGTTTGTGCCGTCGTGAGCGGAAAATCCGGTGAAAAAGACGGTGTTTTATTGAGATTTCCACAGAGATTTGACTTATAGAAACGTTTCTTATATAATAACGCTTTGTGAATGACATCCGTAGGAAGGGTATTTCCTTCCTGCGGGTTCTTATAGTTTGAGAAAAATACAGGTGTGAAAGGGGAAAGACAATGCCTGAAAAAGAGAAGAAACTGATTTCTGCACAGGAGATGCAGGACCTCAAAAACGAATTGAACGATCTTAAGAAAAATTCGCGTCCCGAGATTGCTCAAAAAATAAAGGAAGCCCGCGAGCAGGGAGACCTTTCGGAAAATGCCGAGTATGATGCGGCCCGGGATGAGCAGAGAGATATCGAGGCACGTATCAGCAAGCTGGAGGAGCTTATTGAAAACGCTGAAGTTTACGATGAAAGTGACCTTAAGGAAGGCTATGTGCATCTTGGATCTACCGTACGCGTCAAGGATCTTACTTTCGATGAGGAAGTGACTTTCCATATAGTAGGATCCACTGCCGCAAATAGCCTTGAGGGCAAGATTACAAACGAATCTCCCGTAGGACGCGCCCTTATGAACAAGAAAAAGGGAAACAAGGTAAAGGTAGAGACTCCCGCAGGTGTGATAGAGTACAAGATATTGGAAGTCACCAGAGATAAATAATAAGGACTGGAGAGTAATGCGTTTCAGAACCGGCAAAATATTATTCAGAATAATGGCGATTGTCATAGCGGCA
This sequence comes from uncultured Lachnospiraceae bacterium, assembly GCA_905236845.1. Taxonomy (GTDB): domain Bacteria; phylum Bacillota; class Clostridia; order Lachnospirales; family Lachnospiraceae; genus RUG14243. The sequence continues at coordinate 16,781 of CAJOQM010000005.1, forward strand.
GGTGTTTTAATATCTGCCGCTTGGTTTAGTGATGAGGCATATGCGACCACTAAAGCTACGGTGAATATAAGCGTGACGAATTTCACCTCGGGAAACATTCTTACCAAAGGCTCCAAGCTCAAGCTTAACTGTGTTGTAACCCAAACCAGGGAGAATTATACCACTGTAATAGAAGGGGCGTCTCTTACATACAAAAGCTCCGATAAGAAAATCGCAACCGTATCAAAAAAAGGCGTAATAAAAGCCAAAAAGACTGGGACTGCCAAAATAACGGTTACATATAAGGAGAATAAGAAGAAGGTAAAAACCACTCTTACGGTAAATGTATATACCAAGGGTCTTAAAATATCGGGAAAACAATATTATAATTCCGGCCGAAAGGCCAAGCTCACGGCAAAGGTAAAATCTTCGGGCAAGACCACAACAAAGGTCAGATATTATTCCGACGATCCGACCATAGCAAAGGTGACAAAAAAGGGAAAAGTCACGGCTGTGGGGAACGGTGTTGTGACCATTACCGCAGTATCTACAGACAACTCAAAGAAATATGGTACATATACGATTTATGTCCATAAATACACTTCTTCCGAAACAAACTGGATAGCCCACAGGGGGCTGCATACGACAGCTACGGAAAACACTGCGGAGGCATTCCGCCAGGCCGGCATCAACGGATTTTGGGGGACAGAGTGCGATATATGGGAAACGAAGCACGAAAGACCGGAGGAGGAGAGTCTTCCGGAGAATCCTTCAACATCTACTTCCGACAGCGCAAGCGTAGCTGCCCTGTCTTCAACAAAGACTGTAATGGCAAACAGGCTTATAACGTTGATAGATGCTCTGCCGGATAATACTATGGATATTATTGACGTCTCGTCCAAGGTGACGCAGGCGCAGAGCTATTACAATACGATAAAGGCGTCGTTTACCGCACGGGAACTCTATGCCCTGAGGCTCAAGGTCACGGATGAACGGCTTACAAAGCTCTTTTCTGCCGTGGCGGATATAGAAGAATATGACAGCTTTGATCTCGTGATTAATCACGATTCGGATTTTAGCCGGATATATGGTCTGACTCTTTATGAGGGAACCCGGAAGAAGGTATTGGGTGATACGGTGAGAGATTCCGCGGGAAATGATGTGGATACCTATGCCAGGTTTACATCCTCCGAAATAAAGTCTGTTCTCGGAGATGTATGCTTTTTCAACGAATATTTATCAATCTGCAACAGCTATAATATGGTTTCTGTTGTGGAATTAAAGGATAAATATATGTCGGATGCAGCCGTTAAGAAGACGGTGGATATGATTTACTCTCTCAGAGGACGAACAGGACTTCAGTCTGTAAGGTTTATAAGCTTCTATGCAAATGATTTAAAGAGAGTTAAGGAATATTCAAAAGAAAAATATAATATAACTCCCTTTACTACAATATATACGACGACTAAAGCCCAGGTAGCCTCTGTTATACAGACAGCCATAACCAACGGATTTTCCGGAGTGACATTCCGGAAAGACATAATTACAGCAGCCTATGCAAAGACCTGCTATAATAGCAATCTTGTAGTAGGGGTTTACACTATGGAAGATGTTTCTTCAGATGACAAGAGGCTGTACAAATTTCTTGTATCCGGAGACTATAGTGTGAACGGCGTAAATATAATAGAATCTCTGACAACAAATGCAAAGTTTTTTGAGGAATAATAATGGCAGATAAGAACAAGAAAAATCAGGACAACCAAAATCAGCCCCAGGATGAGGGACGATTAAGGCAGGTGCGCTTTGACAAATTAAGTGACTTGCAGGCAGCAGGAAAAGATCCTTTTGCAATAAAGAAGTACGACCAGACTCATCATTCCGATGAGGTTAAAGAGGTTTACATAAAACACGAGGAAGAGCTGATAGGGGACTATCGCTCCTATATCCCCGATACCGAAGGCATGGGAGAAGCCGATGCGCGCAAAGCCATAACGGAGGAATATAACGCCCGCAGGGAGAAGATGGATGCGCATCCCATAAATGTCTCTGTCGCAGGCCGCATGATGTTTAAGCGCGTCATGGGCAAAGCGTCATTTGCAAATATCCGTGACTTTAAGGGGGATATTCAGATTTATGTATCCCGCGACGCCATAGGCGAAGAGCCTTATGCTGATTTCAAAAAGTCCGACATCGGCGATATCTACGGCGTGAAGGGCTATATTTTCCGCACAAAGACGGGTGAAATATCGATTCACGCAGAAGAGATGGTGATGCTTTCGAAATCCCTGCAGATTCTCCCTGAGAAATTCCACGGTCTGACGAATACCGACCTTCGCTATCGCCAGCGTTATGTGGATCTTATCATGAATCCTGAGAGCCGCGAGGTATTTGTAAAGCGCTCAAAGATAATATCCACGATCCGCAGGTTCCTCGACGCAAAGGGCTTTATGGAGGTGGAAACCCCCATGCTGGTAGCCAATCCCGGCGGTGCGGAAGCCCGTCCCTTCGAGACGCATTTTAATGCCCTGAATGAAGACTTAAAGCTTCGCATTTCTTTGGAGCTGTACCTAAAGCGTCTTATCGTGGGCGGAATGGAAAAGGTGTATGAGATAGGCCGTGTATTCCGTAATGAGGGTCTTGACACCCGTCACAATCCGGAGTTTACCCTGATGGAGCTCTATCAGGCATATACGGATTATAACGGCATGATGGACCTTACTGAGGAGATGTACCGTCATATCGCAAAGGAAGTGAACAGCTCTGCCGTGATTACTTATAACGGCATCGAGATGGATCTGGGCAAGCCCTTCGAGCGCATTACCATGACGGATGCGGTAAAGAAATATGCCGGCATAGATTTTAACGAGGTAAAGGATACCGCCGAGGCAAAAGCTCTGGCAAAGGAAAAGGGTGTAGAATTCGAAGAATGGCATACCAAAGGACATATCCTTAATCTGTTCTTCGAGGAATTCGTAGAGGAGCATCTTATCCAGCCTACCTTTGTAACGGATCATCCCATAGAGATATCACCGCTCACAAAGAAAAAGCCGGATAACCCCGAGCTTGTGGAGCGTTTCGAGATGTTTATGAACGGCTGGGAGATGTGCAACGCCTACTCCGAGCTGAACGACCCGGTAGACCAGCGCACCCGCTTTGCCCAGCAGGACGCCAATGCCGACGCCGGCGACGAAGAAGCCCAGCATACAGACGAGGACTTCCTGAACGCCCTCGAAATCGGCATGCCCCCCACGGGCGGAATCGGCTACGGCATCGACCGCCTCTGCATGCTCATGACGGATAGTCAGGCGATAAGGGATGTGCTGTTTTTCCCGACCTTAAAGACATTGAGCTAAGAAAGCCAGTGTTTATGCGGCTTGCGAGCGTTTTGAGGTAGCGACTCCCACAAAAACTCCCACAATCGTGGGACGTAATAATGCATGATTATTCATGAAGGCGCTGTGAAGAATTAAATATTGAATTTATGAGGAGACCCTTTTCACGAAAAGAAAATCGTGGAAAGGGTCTTTTTTGCGTTTACGGAAAAATCCTTTCCGACTGCTGACATACAAAATTTAACAGGAGGTACAACGATATGCTGAAGGTGAGAATTCAAGGCACGGTCTATGACCTGAACTGGGCGATGGAAGAGATGGAAAAGAGTGATAAACTTACCGTTTTGTCCATCTCAAAGATTCTGCCCAACAAGGATTCAAAGAAGTTTTATCACATCTATGCGGATGTAGAGAAGAAAGAGAAAACAAGCTGATTGCTGGTACAACGATATTAAGATAGCAATAAGAAAGGAGCGCAAAATGAAAGAAAATAAGTGCACGGTATTTGCCGTATCAAATCAAAAGGGCGGTACATCGAAGAGTGTGACAGCCGAAAACTTAGGGGTTGGACTTGTAAAAGCCGGGAAGAA
>CAJOQM010000006.1 GCA_905236845.1 uncultured Lachnospiraceae bacterium
ACAGGAATTATTGCCCTTGACATTTTCAAAATTTCTCTGTATAATTCCCCCAATGCCAAAGGCGGCAGTTTATTTTTATATGATTTAAGAGACAAAGGCGTCTTAAGGTTTAATGACCTTGGGATGCCTTTTTTGCGTTTTGCGGCAAATTTAAGGAGGTACACATGGCGGATTTATTTCAAAAAATCGAAAGAGACGGGCTTTATAATCCTGCTTTCGAGCATGACAACTGCGGTATCGGCGCTATCATCGATATAAAGGGAAGACCCGGGCACCAATTGGTTTCCGATGCTCTTTCTATAGTGGAAAATCTGGAGCACAGAGCTGGCAAGGACGCCGAGGGCAAGACGGGCGACGGCGTGGGTATCCTTACCCAGATTCCCCATAAATTTTTCGTAAAGACCATGAAGGCGCTGGGGGTAAAGCTTCCCGGCGTAAGGCAATACGGCGTGGGGATGTTTTTCTTTCCGCAAAATGACCTTGATATGCGCCAGGCAAAGTCCATGTTTGAGATCATCGTTCGTAAGAATGGGCTTAATATATTGGGCTGGAGAGAGGTTTCATCAAACCCCGATGTCCTTGGCAGCAAGGCTCTTGAATGCATGCCGCAGATTTACCAGGTTTTTATAGAGCGCCCGAAGAATGTCAGGGAGGATATCGATTTTGACAGGATGCTTTATATAATCCGCAGGGAGTTTGAGCAAAGCAATGTAAATACCTATGTGCCCTCTTTATCATGTCGAACCATTGTCTACAAGGGGATGTTCCTGGTGGGGCAGCTTCGCACGTTCTTTACGGACCTTGCCGATGAGGATTATGAATCCGCCATCGCCATGGTGCATTCCCGTTTTTCCACAAATACCACGCCCAGCTGGAACAGGGCTCACCCCAACCGTTTCATGGTGCATAACGGTGAGATAAATACCATAAAGGGCAATGCGGATAAGATGCTTGCCCGAGAGGAGACCATGCATACGGATGCTTTCAGCCCCGAGGATATGATAAAGGTGCTGCCTGTCATATCCCAAAGCGGGTCGGATTCCGCTATGCTGGATAACACGTTGGAATTCCTCGTTATGAGCGGCATGGACCTTCCGCTTGCTGCTGCCATTATGATTCCCGAGCCCTGGGCGCATAATGAGACACTATCCCAGGAGGAGAGGGATTTCTATCAATATTATGCGACCATGATGGAGCCCTGGGACGGGCCTGCGTCCATCCTCTTTTCCGACGGCGATGTTATGGGGGCTATCCTTGACAGAAACGGCCTTCGCCCCTCGAGATACTATGTCATGGACGACGGCAGGCTTATCCTCTCGTCGGAGGTGGGTGTGTTGGAGCTCGACGAAAGCCATGTGGTAAAGAAGGAGAGGCTCCACCCCGGCAAGATTCTCCTGGTGGATACAAAGAAAAATCAGATCATATACGATGAGGAGATAAAGGAGTGGTATGCCCACGGCAAGCCCTACGGCGAGTGGCTTGACAGCAAATTGGTTACGCTTTCTGCGCTTAAAGTGCCGAACAAAAAAGTTACGACATATTCCGACAATGAGCGCGCAAGGCTCCAGAAGGCCTTCGGCTACACTTGGGAAAATTACCACGAGAGCATTCTTAATATGGCTCTTAACGGTGTCGAGGCCATAGGCTCTATGGGCGTCGATACCCCGATTGCGGCGCTCTCTGACGAGTACCAGCCTTTGTTTTATTATTTTAAGCAATTATTCGCACAGGTTACGAACCCGCCCATAGATGCCCAACGTGAGGAGATTGTGACATCCCGCACGGTATATCTGGGGACGAACGGCAATCTGCTCGAGGAAAAACCCGAGAACTGCCGAGTGCTGAAGATAAATAACCCCATATTGACAGACCTTGACCTCCTGAAGATTGAAAATATGAAGCGAGAGGGCTTTAAAATAGCAAAGGTTTCTACACTTTATTATAAGAGCACGCCCATGAAGAGAGTCCTCGACCACCTCTTCGTGGAGGTGGATAAGGCTTATAAGGAAGGGGCAAATATCGTCATTCTATCGGACAGGGGCGTGGACGAAAACCATGTCGCTATTCCTTCGCTTCTTGCGGTGGCATCCGTCCATAAATATCTCGTCGATACGAAAAAGTGCACCGCTATGTCGCTTATAGTAGAATCCGGCGAGCCCAGGGAAGTGCATCATTTCGCAACCCTCCTTGGCTACGGCGCATCTGCGGTAAATCCGTACCTCGCCCATGCAACCATTGCCCAGCTCGTAGATGAGGAGCTCCTTGATAAGGACTATTATGCAGCTGTCAGTGACTATGATAATGCAGTCCTTGATGGCATAGTAAAGATTGCATCAAAGATGGGAATATCTACCATCCAGTCCTACCAGGGCAGCAAGATATTTGAGGCCATCGGCATATCCAAGGATGTGATAGATAACTATTTTACCGGAACAGTCAGCCGTGTGGGCGGTATAACCCTCGATGATATAGGAAATGCAGCGGATAAGCAGCATTCAAAGGCCTTCGATCCGCTGGGGCTTTATGTAAACCTCGAACTTACTGCGACAGGCCGTCATAAGGAGCGTTCCCAGGGGGAAAAGCACAGATACAATCCCCGCACGATCCATATGCTCCAGACCGCAACCCGTGAGGGAAGCTATGATAAATTTAAGCAATACACCCAGATGGTGGATAACGATAATATGGGATACCTGCGCAATCTTATAGACTTTAATTATCCAAAGAAGGGCATATCCATAGACAAGGTGGAATGCGAGGATGAGATAGTAAAGCGCTTTAAGACGGGCGCTATGAGCTACGGCTCTATCTCCGAGGAGGCGCACCAGACTCTTGCTGTCGCCATGAACCGCCTCCATGGAAAGAGCAATTCCGGCGAGGGCGGCGAGAGCGATGAGAGGATAGAGTCCGCTGGCACGGATAATGACAGGAGTTCCGCTATAAAGCAGGTTGCAAGCGGCAGGTTTGGCGTTACCAGCAAATATCTCGTGAGCGCAAAGGAAATACAGATAAAGATGGCTCAGGGCGCAAAGCCCGGTGAAGGCGGGCATCTCCCGGGAAAGAAGGTTTACCCCTGGATAGCAAAGACCAGGCATTCAACCCCGGGGGTAAGCCTTATATCGCCGCCACCTCATCACGACATCTATTCCATAGAGGATTTGGCGCAGCTTATTTATGACCTTAAATGCGCAAATAAAGACGCCAGAATATCGGTGAAACTTGTCTCCGAGGCGGGAGTGGGCACTGTGGCTGCCGGCGTTGCAAAGGCGGGTGCTTCGGTAGTCCTTATATCAGGCTACGACGGAGGTACGGGTGCGGCTCCCCTATCATCCATCCATAATGCAGGCCTCCCCTGGGAGCTGGGTCTTGCGGAGACACACCAGACTCTCCTTGCAAACGGCCTTAGGAACCGTGTCATCATAGAGACGGACGGCAAGCTTATGAGCGGAAAGGATGTGGCGATAGCCTGCATGCTGGGCGCAGAGGAATTCGGCTTTGCGACGGCGCCCCTTATTACGCTTGGATGCGTGATGATGCGTCAGTGTCAGTCCGATACCTGCCCCATGGGGGTTGCCACGCAGAATCCGGAGCTTCGGAAGCGCTTTGCGGGAAAGCCCGAATATGTGGAAAATTTCATGCACTTTATCGCCAGGGAGCTTCGAGAGATTATGGCACAGCTAGGCGTAAAGACCATAGAAGAGCTGGTGGGAAGGACGGACTTTTTAAGGCTGAAGAATGATTTGCCCGAAAGTGCGGCAAAGCTCGATCTGTCAAAGATCATTCTTCCTATGAACGAAGAAAAAATCTCGCATGATAAAAAATATCTCTATGACTTTAAGCTTAATAAGACTAAGGATGAAAGCGTATTGTTAAAGTCAAAGAAGATTCAGAGCGCTATAAATGACGGCAAAAGAGCCAGGCTCGATGTCCGCCTGCAAAGCATAGACAGGACATTCGGAACCCTGCTTGGAGCGGAAATCACGCGAAAGAGCCCCGAGGGGATAGATGAGGATACCATCATCGTTAATTGCACCGGCTCCGGCGGACAGAGCTTCGGCGCCTTCATACCGGCGGGGCTCACCCTTGACTTAAAGGGCGACAGCAATGACTATTTCGGAAAAGGCTTATCCGGTGGAAAGCTCATTGTATCGGCGCCCAAAGAGGCAAAGTATGATCCGGGTGAAAATATCATCATAGGAAATGTTGCTCTCTATGGTGCCACCTCCGGTAAGGCCTATATCGCGGGAATGGCGGGGGAACGCTTCGCCATCAGGAATTCCGGCGCCATTGCCGTGGTGGAAGGCCTGGGTGAGCACGGCTGCGAATATATGACGGGCGGCACTGTCGTTGTCCTTGGTCCTACAGGCAAGAACTTCGCTGCCGGAATGAGTGGCGGCGTGGCATATGTCCTTGATGAGAGGAACACCCTCTATCGGAATCTTAACAAGCAGCTTGTCAGCATGGAAGAACTGACAAATAAAGAGGATATAGACGACCTGAAGCGCCTTATTAAGGAGCATACCTGTGCGACAGGTTCTAAGAAGGGCGAAAAGATTCTTGATAATTTCGAGGAATATGTGCCGCATTTTAAGAAGGTAATACCCACGGATTATAAGGAGATATTACATCTTATAGCAAGTGAGGTCGCAAACGGAGCGGACAGGGAGACGGCTGGCATAGAGGCCTTCAGGAAATTTGTAGGAGAAGGAGGGAAAGAGTGATGGGCAAAACGACAGGATTTTTGGAATATGAGAGAATAGACGGCGATGTAAGAGCAGAGTCAATCCGCACAAAGGATTTTAATGAATTCCATGAGCGTTTAGAGCTATGTGAGCAGCAAAACCAGGCTGCCCGCTGTATGGATTGCGGGGTGCCCTTCTGCCAGGCGGGCATCATGATATCCGGCATGATGAGCGGCTGCCCCTTGCACAATCTGGTGCCGGAGATAAATGACCTAGTCTATCGCGGCAGGATGGAGGAGGCCTACAACAGGCTGTCCGTCACCCACAGCTTTCCCGAGTTTACCAGCCGGGTGTGCCCGGCGCTTTGCGAGGCTGCCTGCACATGCAATCTCCACGATGCGCCGGTTTCTACCAAAGAAAATGAAAAGGCTGTGGTAGAATATGCTTATGAAAACGGTCTGGTCACTGAGGAGGCTCCGAAAACCCGCACCGGCAAGAAAGTCGCCGTCATAGGAAGCGGACCCTCGGGACTCGCAGCGGCTCAGCTCCTAAACAGGCGAGGCCACGAGGTAACCGTTTATGAGAGGCGAGACCGGGTGGGAGGACTCCTTCGCTACGGCATTCCCAATATGAAGCTCGAAAAATCCCTTATCGACAGGCGAATTAAGCTTATGGAGGAGGCAGGGGTTAAATTTATCGTAAATACGGATGTGGGTCGGGACATCCACGCAAAGGAGCTTAAAAAGCAATATGACAGCATCATACTTTGCTGTGGCGCCTCAAACCCCAGGGATATATCGGCTCCCGGGCGGGATGCAAAAGGCATACGCTTTGCTGTGGATTTCCTTACGGAGGTTACAAAAGCGCTCCTTGACAGCGATTTTCAAAATGTCCCCTATGACCTTGCAAAGGATAAGGATGTAATCATTATAGGCGGCGGAGATACGGGAAATGACTGCGTGGGCACATCCATCCGCTTAGGGGCGAAGTCCGTAACCCAGCTTGAGATGATGCCCGAGCCCTCGGAATCAAGGCTTCCCTCAAATCCCTGGCCCGAATGGCCCAGGATCCTCAAGGTGGACTACGGTCAGGAGGAGGCTATATGGAAATTTGGATCCGACCCAAGAGTTTATCAGACTACGGTTAAGGAATTTATAAAGGATAAAAAGGGAAATCTTAAGGAGGTCGTTTTGGTAAGCCTCGAAGCCCAAAAGGATGAAAAGACAGGCCGCATGAATATGGTGCCTGTAGCGGGCTCTGAAAGGACGGTGCCCTGCCAGCTGGTATTAATAGCCGCAGGATTCCTCGGGAGCGAAAAATACATAACGGATGATTTTAAGGTGGAGCTCGACGCAAGGACAAATGTGAAGACAGCACCAGATGGATTTGCATCATCTGTGGAAAAGGTCTATACTTCAGGAGATATGCATATCGGTCAGTCGTTGGTGGTACGCGCCATAGCCCAGGGGCGAGAAGCCGCTCGCCGGGTGGATATGGATCTTATGGGGTATACGAATCTATAGGAGAAAAGCATGGCTTTAAAAAAACTTATATTAGAAGACGGCAGCGAATATACGGGATACGGCTTTGGTGCAGCGTCGGAGAAGGTCTGCGAGATAGTGTTTAACACATCCATGGTGGGATATCAGGAGATAGTCTCCGACCCTTCCTATACCGATCAGGCCGTGGTGATGTCTTATCCTTTGATAGGCAATTACGGCGTCACGGATGATGATTTTGAAAGCAGGATAGTATCGCCGTCTGCGCTCATTGTCCGTGATATCAACGACAATCCTTCGAATTTTCGCTGGGCGAAGACATTATCCGAGCTTTTGGAGGAAAATGATGTCCCCGGGATAAGCGGCATTGATACGAGGAAGCTTATAAGGAGCATCCGTGACCACGGCTCCCGCAGGTGCATTATTACGGACGTTTCGGTGAGTGTTGAGGAAGGTTTACATAAAATCGAGCAAACGGCCGTCCCTCACGATGCCGTAAAGAGAGTCAGCTGCGCCAAGAAATGGTACAGCCGTACTTCCAATCCTTTATATAACGTAGTTGCCATAGATTGCGGGATGAAGACTAATATAGTAAGAATGCTTAACGAAAACAGGTGCAATGTAACTATTGTGCCTTTTTGTGCGGATGCGGACGAAATATTATCCCTGAAGCCCGACGGGATATTTATATCAAACGGTCCGGGTGACCCCACGGATGTGCCCGAGGTCATAGAGACTTTGCGCTCTCTAAAAGGAAAGGCGCCCATGTTTGGAATCTGCCTGGGGCATCAGCTTATCTGCCTCTCTTACGGCGCAAAGACCTATAAGTTAAAGTTCGGTCACAGAGGCGGCAACCATCCTGTCAAGGACATCCGCACGGGCAAGATAGAGATAACCAGCCAGAATCACAGCTATGCGGTGGATGAGAGCTCCCTTGCGAAAACGGGATTAACCGCATCCCACATAAACCTCCTTGATAATACAGTCGAGGGCGTTTGCAGCGATACCGACAGGGTCTTCTCCGTACAATATCACCCGGAGAGCGCCCCCGGACCCCGGGACTCGGGATATTTGTTTAAACAGTTTACGGAGCTTATGAAGGAGACGAAATAATGCCCAAGCGTACGGATATAAAGAAAGTATTGGTGATAGGATCGGGCCCTATTGTGATCGGTCAGGCGGCTGAGTTTGATTATGCCGGAACGCAGGCCTGCCTCGCCCTCAAAGAGGAGGGCTATGAGGTCATCCTGGCAAATTCAAACCCTGCCACCATAATGACCGATAATGCCATTGCGGATAAGGTATATATGGAACCCCTTACGCTGGAATATATGGCCAGAATCTGCCGCTACGAAAGACCTGATGCGGTTATTCCCGGCATCGGAGGTCAGACCGGACTTAACCTTTCTCTTGCCCTCTATGACAAGGGAGTCCTCGATGAGTGCGAGATAGAGCTTTTGGGAACAGAAGCCGAAAGCATAAGGCGAGCCGAGGACAGGGAGGAGTTCAAGGAGCTTTGCGAAGAGTTGGGAGAGCCCGTCGTGCCCTCCGAGATAGCAAACAGCATAGATGAAGGCTTAAAGGCCGCCGAGGATATCGGCTACCCCGTTATATTGCGCCCCGCCTTTACCTTAGGCGGCACCGGAGGCGGCTTTGCTTCCGATCCTGACGAGATGCGGGATATGATGAAAAACGCCCTTGCGCTCTCCCCCGTTCATCAGGTATTGGTGGAAAAGAGCATAAAGGGTTACAAGGAAATTGAATACGAAGTGATGCGGGATGCCAACGACACCGCTATTACCGTCTGTAATATGGAGAATCTGGATCCCGTGGGCATCCACACCGGCGACTCCATCGTCGTAGCCCCCAGCCAGACCCTGACAAATAAAGAATACCACATGCTTCGAGACAGTGCCCTAAGGATTATCCGCGCCCTTAATATAAAGGGCGGCTGCAATGTGCAGTTTGCGCTGGATCCCGAGTCATTTAGCTATTATGTAATAGAGGTTAATCCCAGGGTTTCCCGCTCGTCGGCTCTCGCTTCAAAGGCAAGTGGCTACCCCATAGCCCGGGTTTCGGCAAAGATTGCTATCGGCATGAATCTTGACGAAATCATGCTGGCAAATACCCCTGCCTGCTTCGAGCCGTCGCTAGACTATGTGGTTACGAAGATGCCGCGTTTCCCCTTTGATAAATTCACCCTGGCGTCAAATGAGCTTTCTACCCAGATGAAGGCGACGGGTGAAACCATGAGCGTGGGCCGCACCATGGAGGAGAGCCTGCTTAAGGCTATTCGCTCTCTCGAGGACGGCAAGAACCATATTCATCTGGAGAAATTTGACATAAAGAATCTTTCGGATAAGCCAGCCCCCGAAAACAGGAAGGAGGCCGTCGAAAAGCTCCTTTCATATATTGAGGAAGGAACCGACGACAGGATTTATGCCATATCGGAGCTCCTTTGGCTCGGTGCGGATCCCCATGTCATCTATTCCAGGACAAAGATAGATATGTTCTTTTTGGATAAGATAAAAAATATCGTGGATATGGAAATCCGGATAGAGGAGAGCTGCGCCGGGCAGCAGGAGGGCACAGATAAGGCCGCAGCCCCGGACTTAGCAGGTAAAGCCGCAGCCCCCATTATCGAAAAGCCCCTCCTCTATGAGGCTAAGCGCATGGGATTTTCGGATTCCTATATAGCGGAGCTTACGGGAAGCACGGAGGCCCACATCCGAAAGCTCCGAGCCGAATATGATATTTATCCCGTGTACAAGATGATAGACACCTGTGCGGGGGAGTTTGAAAGCTATGTGCCTTATTTTTATTCTACATACGAGGACGAAAACGAATCCGTAGTCTCGGATAAGGAAAAGATAATCGTCCTTGGCTCAGGTCCTATCCGCATCGGCCAGGGCGTGGAATTTGACTATTCCACCGTCCATGCGGTAAAGACCATCCAAAAGATGGGTTATGAGGCGATCGTCATTAATAACAACCCCGAGACCGTATCCACGGATTATCAGGAGGCGGATAAGCTTTATTTCGAGCCTTTGACGGTGGAAGATATCATGAATATAATTCGCCTGGAAGACCCCTTGGGTGTCATCACCTCCCTGGGTGGCCAGACTGCGGTAAACCTCGCAGATCCACTTTCCAAAGAGGGCGTAAGGATAATCGGCACCGGAACAGAGGCGATTTATCGTGCCGAAGATCGCGATGCCTTTGAAAAAGTCATTGTTGATCTGGGGATTCCCCATCCCAATGGCGAGGCTGTCACCAATATCGAAGACGGTGTAAAGGCCGCAAACGAGATAGGCTACCCCGTGCTGGTGCGCCCCTCCTTTGTCCTTGGCGGCCGCGCCATGGAGATAGTGGCAAACGATGAGATGCTGATTCATTACCTTAAAAACGCCGTTGAGGTGGATAAGGATAAGCCGGTCCTTGTGGATAAATATATCGTGGGGAAGGAAGTCGAGGTCGACGCCGTCTGCGACGGGGAGAATGTCTTTCTTCCGGGTATTATGGAGCTCGTTGAGCGTACCGGCGTCCATTCCGGAGACAGCATAAGCGTCTATCCGCCGTTTTCCATATCGGATAAAGTGAAGGAGACTATCTGGGAATATACGAGGAAGCTTGGCATCGGAATCGGCATCAAGGGGCTTTACAATATCCAGTTTATCGTAGATAAGGATGAGAGCGTATATATAATCGAGGTAAATCCCAGAGCATCCCGAAGCGTCCCCTTCCTGTCGAAATCAACAGGCGTTCCCCTGGTAGATATTGCGACCCGGGTTATGCTTGGAGAGAGCCTTAAAAAGCAAGGTCTGGCGGGTCATGTGCTTCCCGAGAAGGATTTTAATTATGTAAAGGCGCCGGCATTTTCCTTCGAGAAATTAAGCGGTATGGATTCATATCTTTCCCCCGAGATGAAATCAACGGGCGAAGCCATAGGCTATGATAAGAGCCTTAAAAGGGCGCTTTATAAGGCGCTGCAGGCAGCCGGCATGAAGATGAAAGAATACGGCACGGTGCTTGTTACGCTGGCCGATGAAGATAAGGAAGAAGCTCTGCCTTTGGTTCGCCGTTTTTATGAGCTTGGTTTTAATATCGAAGCTACGAAGGGTACGGGCAATTTTCTTAAGAAGCATGACATCAGGACGAGGATCCGCAGCAAATTAAGCGAGGGGAGCGACGATATCCTAAAGTCCGTAAGGGCAGGATATGTAAGCTATATTATAAACACCCGTCCCCTTATTTCTACGGAAGGCTATGACGACGGCTCGGAAATCAGGAGCTGTGCCATAATGAACGGCGTAACCATGCTTACTTCTCTTGATACCGTGAGGATATTGCTTGATGTATTGGAGGATATTTCACCCAGGATTAGCGTAATCTAACCGGGCTTTGGCACCGGGTTTGACCTCGACATCATATTAACGGGAAATTTTAAGGAGGACAAGATGACCTATACCGAAGAAGATGTTTTAAATTACATAGAAGAAGAGGATGCAAAATTTATCCGCCTGGCCTTTCGGGATGCGTACGGAGTCCAGAAAAATATTTCCGTAATGCCCGGCGAGGTAAAGAAGGCTTTTGAGGACGGAATCCCCATAAATGCTCGTGAAATCGCAGGCTTTAAGGACAGCCCCCATGCAGCGCTTTTCCTAAAGCCCGACCCCGACACCTTATCCGTCCTTCCCTGGAGGTCGGAAAGCGGCAAGGTCCTTCGGATGTTCTGCGATATTTACACCCCCGAGGGGAATGAGTATATTTCAGATACACGCTATATCCTTAAGCGAGCGCTGATTCAGGCAAAACTCGCCGGAGTGGAATTTCGTTTCGGTAATGAGATGGAATTTTATCTCTTTAAAAACGACGACGAGGGGAATGCGACCAAGATTCCCTATGACGAGGCGGGGTATCTTGACATAGCGCCTCTTGATAAATGCGAAAATGTAAGGCGAGAGATTACCCTTACCATAGAGCGCATGGGCCTTACTGCGGAAAGGTCTCATCATGAGCGGGGACCCGGCCAAAACGAGATAGATTTCCACTACGCCAGGCCTCTTAAGGCGGCAGATCAGGCGACTACCTTTAAGATGGTCGTTAGCACCGTTGCGTCCAGATACGGTCTTACGGCTGATTTTTCGCCAAAGCCCCTGCCCGATAAGCCGGGAAACGGATATCATTTAAATATATTTGCCGTCGACCGCGATGGGAATGATGTCATCAAATACGCCGCCGCGGGCATCATGGAAAGGATAAGGGATATCACCATTTTCCTTAATCCTACGGAGTCTTCATATGCCAGATTCGGCAACAACACGGCTCCTGACAGGGTAAACTGGTCGGGCCGGGGAGAGTCTGAGCTTATGTATGTAGAGACGTACAAGGATAAGACGAGGGTCGAGCTAAGGAGTCCCGACGCTTCGGGCAACCCGTATCTCGTATATGCGCTGCTTATCTATGCGGGGCTTGAAGGGATAAAGAATAAAAAGGAGCTTCATTCAGAGATGAAAGAGGGCGGAGACCTCCTTCCCGCGACCAGAGCGGCTGCGATAGATGTGGCGCTTAAGAGCGACTTTGTCAGGGAATATGTACCGGAAGAGATCATAGCGGAATACACGAAGCAGTAGGGAGGGATTTTATGCCTAAAAAAGAAGACATCGGGCATTCTCTCCTCGTAATATCAGCTTCCGAACAGTTCGATGCCATTGTGAAAAATTCTCTGAAACCCGGCAAATTTGTCACCAGGGATTTTATCAAAAACGCATCCCTTGCCAGGCGCAATCTCTTTGAGAGATATTATGATATAGTGATCATCAATTCTCCTCTCCCCGACGAAAACGGTCTTGAGATAGCGCTAGACGCCGTGGAAAAATGCGGCGCCACCGTCCTTATTACCGTTCCGAAGGATGTATATGCGGATGTGACGGATGCCGTCACGGATTACGGAGTCCTGGTCCTGCCAAAGCCCTTTTCCAAGGACAGGATGGATAATGTCGTTCGCTTCCTTATCGCAAGCACAGACAGGCTTCGCAAAATGCAGCTTGAGATAGATAAGACCAATGAGAAGCTCGAGGAGCTGCGTATAGTAAGCAAGGTTAAATGTCTCCTCGTGGAAAGGGAGCATATGAGCGAGGATGAAGCCCACAAATACATAGGAAAGCTCGCCATGGATAATGGAGTCTCCAGAGGCAGAGCCGCCAAGGGGCTGCTGGATGAAATGGAAGATTAGATATTTTGAATCCGATGGGGTGATACCTGCGCGAGAGGAAAAATAGCAATTCCGCAGGTACTTGCATGTGGTGTATTTGGATGCGGAATAAAAACCCCTTGACACAAAAAAGGATTTTTGGTATCCTACCAAGCAGTTGAATAAAGTCACAAACCTGTGAAGCGGAAGAAAAAGCATTTTATCGCCGGGAGCGAGTCCGGGACGGTGGGAGCCGGATGGTAAGAGGGATGCGTGAAGGGAGACTTTCTTATATGGGCCGTTGAGGGCATGGGGAACGGGATTATACTTAGTATCCGTGACGTGAGGCATACGTTAGTTGTCGAAGATGTGAAGGCATCTTGCTAAGAGCATGGGTCATACCATGAATCAGGGTGGCACCGCGGATTGAATTATTCGTCCCTGACAGAAATATAATGTTTCTGTTAGGGATTTTTTTGTGCGTTAAAAGTCCTGAAAGAGGCAAAACGAAAGGAAAATATTTAAAAAACCATGGAAATTATTACAGATTTTGAATTTACGCAAACCCTGGCTGCGGAGGGTAAATACGACATTATCCCCGTGGCGGGAAGCATTCTTTCTGATTTTATTACGCCCATCGAGGCCATGCGGATTTTAAAGAACGCTTCTTCCCATGTGTATATGCTTGAGTCCGCCAAGGCAAACGAAAAATGGGGCAGATACACCTTTCTCGGTTATGAGCCGGGGATTAATATTACCTGCGAAAACGGTGTTTTAAGGATGGGGGATGAGGTGATTGAAACCAAGGAGCCTGCGGTTTACATAAGACAGCTTCTCTCCCGGAACAAGAGCCCGCGGATTCCCTTTCTTCCGTCGTTTACAGGCGGTCTTGTAGGATATTTTTCGTATGATTATTTTGCCCTGTGCGAGCAAGCCGCCCGTACCGACGCAAAGGATACGGAAAATTTCAAGGAGCTTGACCTTATGCTCTTTGACAAGGTAATTGCCTTTGATAACGTACGCCAGCAGATAATTCTTATTGCAAATATGAAAGCGGATGCAGGAAGGAAGGGCTATGACGATGCAGTTTTAGAATTAAAGAAGCTTGAAGCCCTCCTTAATTCCGGCAAGAAAGCAAAAGAAGAAGCCGGCAGGCTTCTTTCGGAAATTACCCCTATGTTTGACAGGGATAAATTCTGCAACATGGTAGATACCGCAAAGCATTATATCCGCGAGGGAGATATATTCCAGGTCGTCCTTTCAAACAGGCTGTGCGCAGATTTCGAGGGAAGCCTTCTAAATACCTACCGCATGCTTCGCACCATAAATCCTTCGCCGTATATGTTTTATTTTTCGGGGACTGATGTTGAGGTGGCTGGAGCTTCCCCCGAGACATTGGTAAAGCTCGAAGACGACACGCTTTATACATTTCCCCTTGCAGGAACCAGGCGGCGGGGTGATACAGATGATGAAGACAGGGCTCTTGAAGAAGAGCTGCTTCAAGACGAAAAGGAGCTGGCGGAACATAATATGCTGGTAGATCTCGGGCGAAACGATATTGGCAAGATCAGCGAATTTGGCAGCGTAAAGGTGCAAAAGCTAAGGGAAATCCAAAGGTATTCCCACGTTATGCATATAGGCTCTACCGTAACGGGGAAGATTCGCAAGGATAAGGATGCTCTCGATGCCATAGAG
This sequence comes from uncultured Lachnospiraceae bacterium, assembly GCA_905236845.1. Taxonomy (GTDB): domain Bacteria; phylum Bacillota; class Clostridia; order Lachnospirales; family Lachnospiraceae; genus RUG14243. The sequence continues at coordinate 14,070 of CAJOQM010000006.1, forward strand.
GCGGTGCTTCCTGCGGGAACTCTTTCCGGCGCTCCGAAGATAAGGGCTTGCCAAATCATAGGGGGGCTAGAAAACAACAAGCGGGGCATCTACGGAGGCGCTGTGGGATACATTGATTTTTCGGGAAATATGGATATGTGCATCGCAATAAGGATAGCCTATAAGAAAAACGGCAGAGTGTTCGTCCGAAGCGGCGCAGGGATCGTAGGCGATTCCGATCCGGATAAGGAATACGAAGAATGCTTAAACAAGGCAAAGGCTGTGGTAAACGCCCTTAAAGCCGCACAGGAGGTGGATTAAGATGACTCTCCTTATAGATAATTATGATAGTTTTTCATATAATCTTTACCAGTATGTGGGGGAGATTGACCCAGATATAAAGGTGATTCGAAATAACGAATATACAATAGATGAAATAATGCAAATGAAGCCGTCCCGCATCATTATATCTCCCGGACCCGGGCGGCCTGAAAATGCGGGAATCATAGTTGAGCTTATCCGCAGGATGAAAGGGGAGGTTCCTATCCTTGGAGTATGCCTTGGGCATCAGGCTATCTGCCTTGCTTTCGGAGCAAAGATAACATACGCAAAGCGGCTTATGCACGGAAAGGAGTCTCCGATAGATATAGACAAAAGTTGCCCGTTGTTTGCGAATTGCGGCGAGAGAATAAATGTGGCAAGATATCATTCTCTGATAGCTGATAGCACTGCCATCCCCGACGAACTTAAAGTCACGGCACGCACGGATGACGGGGAGGTCATGGCGGTTATGCATGAGAGTTATCCCGTCTACGGAGTGCAATTCCATCCCGAATCCATCATGACTCCCGATGGAAAGAAGCTGATTAAGAATTTTATATCTCTGGCATAATGGACGAAATAGTGGTATTATTGTGCTGCTATGAATAATTTTTCGGATAGAAAAATAAAATATCCCATAGATTTTGTGGTTTCCTGGGTGGATGAAAAGGATCCTTTATGGCAAAGCCGCATGGAAGAGACGCTTAGAAACGCCTGCGTTGACTCCGAAAGGCGCTTCGACAAAGATTTTGCCGACGAAAGATACAGGGACTGGAAACTTCTTAAATATTGGTTTCGGGGTGTGGAGAAATTTGCTCCCTGGGTCCGCAGAGTGTGGCTTGTTACCGACGCACAGGTGCCGGATTTTATAAACCTCGGTTATAAAAAACTTAATATTGTAGATCACAAAGATTATATTCCCGCAAAATATCTGCCAACATTTAATTCAAATGTTATAGAGTTAAATTTTCACAGAATAGAAGGATTAAGCGAGCATTTTGTTTACTTTAACGATGATATGCTGCTTACTTCCCCCGTTAAAAGGAGCGATTTTTTCCGGAACGGAGTGCCTGCGGATATGCTTTGCTTCCAGCCGGATGTGGCGAATGAGACCGATGATATTATGCCTTATATTTTCCTTAATAATGCCATGGTTCTTGCCAGGCATTTTGATAAGAGGGCGGCGGTTTTTCAAAATCCCGGAAACTATTTTTCCCTGCGTTATCCTTTTAAAAATATTGTATATAACGCCATGGAGCTGTGCTTTCCCAGATATACGGGGTTCTTTACGCCCCATGGTCCGTCGCCTTTTATGAAGAGCGCATTTTATAAACTCTGGCAAATCGAGGGAGAGGCTTTTGATAAATCCTGCGAGAGCAAATTCCGCAGCAGAAACGATATTAACCAATATCTTATACGGGAGTATCAGAAGCTTTCGGGGGATTTTACGCCTTATAATACGGCGGAAAATCTGGCATACTGCGATCTTTCGGATGACAACGAAAGGATTTGCCGCATTATATCCGGGCAGAAAAAGAAGATGGTATGCTTGAATGACTCTGCGAATATCAGCGATTTTGAAGGCGCAAGAGCTCAATTGTGCAGTGCTTTTGAAACGATTTTGCCCGAAAAATCCCGATTTGAAAAATAAGGGAATTATATTATAATAAGGAGCCATGAGCACGTTGGATAACATGAATATATTCCAATTTATGAAGGAGAATTCTTCGGATTCTAAGCCCCTAGCATCCCGCATGCGCCCGAGGACTTTAGATGAAGTGGAAGGGCAGCAGCATATTATAGGCGAAGGAAAATTGCTCCGAAGGGCTATAGAAGCAGACAGGCTTTCATCTGCGATTTTCTACGGACCTCCCGGTACGGGAAAGACTACTCTTGCCAAGGTCATAGCCAATGAGACTTCTTCCGCATTCCACCAGATAAACGCTACGACTTCCGGCAAGAAGGATATGGAAGAAGCCGTGGAAAGAGCCCGGGATGACTTTTCCGCATACGGGAAAAAGACTATTCTTTTCATAGACGAGATACACCGGTTTAACAAGGGGCAGCAGGACTTTCTCCTGCCTCATGTAGAAGACGGAACGATCATTCTGATAGGTGCTACCACGGAGAACCCGTATTTTGAAGTAAACAGCGCTCTTATTTCAAGGTCTGTGGTTTTTGAGCTGTATTCCCTGGAAAAGGATGATATTAAGAGGATACTTAAAAGAGCCGTATCCGATGAAAAACGGGGAGTCGGCGGCATGGGAGTAAACGTTACGGATGAGGCTTTGGATTTTCTTTCCGATGTATCAAACGGGGATGCCAGAAGCGCCCTGAACGCCCTTGAGCTTGGAGCCCTGACTACTCCGAAGGACAGTGAGGGCAGGATTGTTATAGATATCGATGTGGCGTCGGAATGCATCCAAAAGCGCATTCTAAATTACGAAAAGGACGGGGATAATCATTATGATGTGATTTCCGCATTCATAAAAAGCATGCGGGGCTCCGACCCTGATGCTGCGGTTTATTATCTTGCACGTATGCTTTATGCGGGAGAGGATATTAAATTTATTGCACGGCGTATAATGATATGCGCATCCGAAGATGTGGGAAATGCGGATCCTATGGCGCTTACGGTTGCGGTAAGCGCAGCCCGGGCAATAGAGAGGCTGGGGATGCCGGAAGCAAGGATAGTGCTTGCCCAGGCAGCAGCCTATGTGGCATGCGCTCCAAAGAGTAACGCTGCCATTATGGCTATTGATGAGGCCTTAAGCGAGGTCAAAAACAACAGGACTCCACAGGTGCCGTCGTACCTTAGGGACAGCCATTATTCCGGGGCGGAAAAATTGGGCCGGGGCATCGGCTACAAATACGCCCACAATTATCCCCATCATTATGTGAACCAACAATATCTTCCCGATGAGCTTAAGGACAGGAAGTTTTATGAGCTCTCGGATGAGGGATATGAGCGCAAGATAAAGGAGAGGCTTAAAGGTTTGAAGAATGGCGGAGATTAGCCGGAGCGGGCGAAGGAAAGTTGGTTGACATAACACCGGAAGCGACCCGGCAAGTACCACTAATAACGACAAAGGAGAAAATCAATGAAACCCTACTCACAGATGACAGCAGAAGAATTAAAGCAGGAAGAAGAAGCCCTCATGATTTCATACAGGGCATGTCAGGCAAAGGAGCTTACATTAAACATGGCTCGGGGAAAGCCCTCCGGTGCCCAGCTTGACCTGGCAGATGAGCTTCTTTATGCGGTTACCCCCAGGAGCGGATATCATTCGGAAAGCGGGCAGGACTGCCGTAACTACGGCGCCGCCTATGGCATTCCCGAAGCCCAGAGGACTCTTGCAAAGATAATGGACTGCGACCCGAAGCATGTTATTGTTTATGGCAATTCCAGCCTGAATCTTATGTTTTGCATTATAAATCATGCCTTTACTCACGGCATTAACGGCAACACCCCCTGGAGTAAGCTTAAGCAGGTAAAGTTCCTCTGCCCCGTGCCCGGCTATGACAGACATTTCAAGGTGACGGAGCATTTCGGGATCAAGATGATAAATATCCCCATGGACGAAAACGGTCCTGATATGGATATGGTAGAAGAATACGTAAACAACGATCCTTCCGTAAAGGGAATGTGGTGTGTCCCCAAGTTTTCAAATCCCGAGGGCATCTGCTATTCGGATGAAGTTATCCGGCGTATGGCTGCGTTAAACCGTGCTGCCGACGACTTCAGGATTTACTATGACAATGCTTATGCGGTACATTATCTTTATGACGATGACAGACCCAAGATCCTTAATCTTGTAGATGCCGCAAATGAGGCGGGGCATCCGGACATTTATTTTGAATTCTGCTCCACATCAAAGATTACCTATGCGGGAGCCGGTATCTCCGGTATGACTGCATCGGAAAATAACCTCACCGAAGTGCGGGCTATGATAGACGTATCTACCATAGGATATGACAAGGTGAATATGCTTCGTAATGCCCGTTATCTTAAGGAAGGCGACGCCATCCCTGATGTTATGAAAAAGCATGCGGAAATCATCCGCCCGAAGTTTGAGCTGGTGCTTGAGCTCCTTGATAAGGAGATAGCGCCTCTTGAGCTGGGCTCGTGGATTCGCCCCAAAGGAGGCTATTTCGTATCTTTCCATGCGTTAAACGGCTGCGCCAAGGAAATAGTGCGCCTGGCAAAGGAAGCGGGAGTCGTGCTGACACCTGCCGGCGCCCCCTTCCCTTACGGCAAGGATCCGGATGATTCCGTTATCCGCATAGCACCCACGCTTCCGCCTATGAACGAGCTTCAGACTGCAATGGATATATTCGTTATCTGTGTAAAGCTGGCTTCGGTTCGCAAATTTATGGAGAATGCATAAATTTGCCTGTCAGAGGTGAGATTTTTATAGATTTGCATTTTGCAAAGTAATATGTTAAGATATCTGACGTTGCTTTCAATATGCCGTTCCGCAATCATGCAGGAACGGCTTTAATAGTGCTTTAATATATGGAGGAGAAATTCATGACTATCGAGAAATTTAAGTCGAAAAGGACTATGATCTTTATCATGGCTCTTATCGCAACCTTCTGTGCAGGCTTCGGATATTCCTGGTCCATTCTGCAGTCGGCTATTATGGCTGATCACCCTGATTGGGCAGCATCTGCAATCGCCATCACCTATACACTTCAGGTGGCATGCTCCTGCCTTGGACCCATCCCCTTGAGTCCCGTCATCACAAGGCTCAGTGTAAAGCAAAACATCCTTGTGGGCGGTGTTATCTATGGTCTGGGTCTTGTGGGCGCAAGCTTTGCCACAAACCTTCCCATGCTCTATGTTTGCTATGGTGTGGTTTCCGGCCTGGGTGTTGCCTTCATCTATCCCCAGATGATGAGCTACTCCGTAAAGGTGCTTGCGGACAAGGGCTCCCTTGCATCGGGCTTTATGGCTGCAGCCTATGGTTCAGGCGCAGTAGTATGGGCTCCCGTTGCAGATTCTATGATTTCCGGAAATTCACTTTCATTTACCCTCAAGGTTCTTGGTGTGGTATTCCTTGTAGCTATCGTAGCAATGTCATTTTTCCTTGCTGATGTGCCTGAAGGATATGTAGAAAAGCTTAAGAGCGAGTCTGTTCCGGCAGCTTCCGAAAGTGCCGCAGACGACAAGTCCAAGAGAGTAGTAGAGGATAAGACCAGAGGCGAAATGATAAAGACAGCTACCTGCTGGATCATGATGGCTTGCTTTTCCCTTGCACTTACAAGCGGCATGCTTGCCATTTCCCAGGCAAAGGGAATCGTTGCAAATACGGCAGGAGGCTCTATCGCAGAGAAAGCGGCTCTCGCAGTTTCCGTTATCACGCTGTTCAATACCCTCGGAAGGCTTTTCTGGGGCGCTGTATCTTCAAAGATCGGCATCTATAATGTAAACATTGTTATCTGCATATGTGCTGCAGTTTGCATGGGCGCTCTTGCGGTCATCCCCAGCGGTGTTGCCATCGTGGTATTCCTTGCGCTTACGGCAGCTTGCTTCGGAGGACTTGCCACATTGCTTACACCTATGACGGCTGATTTCTTCGGATATAAGAACCTTACGGTAAACTTTGGCTTTATGTATATCGCATTTGCCGTGGCTGCCCTTATAGGTCCCCGCCTTGCTACATCTCTCGTATCCATAAACGGCGATGTGTACAGCTACTCAAAGGCATACATTATCGGTGCGGTTATATCGGTCATCGCCGCAGTTCTTGCAGTTGTTCTTAAAGGTATCTACAGCAAGGGCAATAAGCAGGCGTAAGTTTTTAATTTGTGCCGGGCGTGGAGATTTCCTGCGTCATAAACTTTTTACAAATTAACAGTTGACATTTATGAAATAGAGTGGTATCTTATTGCAAGAATAAGTTAGCACTCTATTTTGTTGAGTGCTAACAAACGCAAAGATGCGTTGAACCGCTGCAAAATAAGCATTGATTTCGCATAAAGGGTAATCATCCCGGAGGCTTTATGGCAAAACAGGCTGTAAAAAATGGAGAGCTTACTGAGCGCCAGAAAAAAATATTGAATATTATCATCAAGAATTATCTGGAGACAGGAGAGCCTGTAGGATCAAGGACGATTTCCAAGCATGAGGATATGTCTTACAGCTCTGCTACCATCCGTAACGAGATGAGCGACCTGGAGGAGCTGGGATATATAGAGCAGCCCCATACCTCCGCCGGCAGGATTCCTTCGGATAAAGGATACCGCTTCTATGTAGATGAGCTTATTAATGAAAAAAATAAGGAAATCGCCGATCTTCGTCAGATGGTTGTAGAAAAGACGGAAGCCATGGAAAAGACGCTGCAAAAGGCGGTTAAGGAGCTGGCGGACAAGACGAATTATACTACGATTATTTCCGCTCCCTCCGTTGCGGGAAGCAGGCTGAAATTCATCCAGCTCTCAAGCGTGTCGGAAGATCAGCTCCTTGCTGTTATCGTTCTTGACGGGAACCGTGTAAAGAACCAGATGATTCCCATAAAAGAGCCCATAGACTCCGAGACGGTGCTTAAGCTTAACCTTATGCTGAACACATCCTTAAACGGTCTTTCCATGCAGCAGATAAACCTTAACACCATAGCGGCGCTTAAGGATCAGGCAGGGATACACAGCGGTGTGGTAAGTGATGTGCTTGACCTTATCGTTATGGCGATACAGGAAGACGATGACCTGCAGGTATACACCAGCGGGACTACCAATATATTCAAATATCCCGAGCTTGCGGATTCGCAGAAGGCGACGAATCTCATTTCCACCTTCGAGAACAAGCAGGGGCTTGAAGAAATCATCGCAGAGTCCGTAAGTGATGTGGGTGATGAAACCGGCATCAGGGTTTATATAGGAGATGAGACAAGGGTAGAGTCCTTAAAGGACTGCTCTGTCGTTACTGCGACTTATGACTTGGGTGATGAGATAAAGGGCATGATAGGTATTGTAGGACCCAAGCGGATGGATTATGAAAATGTGGTGGATAATCTAAAAGAGATTAAGAACACCCTGACCGGTATATTCAGTTCAAATAAAGTTAAAGGAGACGGATAGCTATGGCAAAAAAGAAAGAAGCTGCAGATCCAAAGAAGAAGGCGGCAGAGGATAAGGAGCTTGAAAAAGAGGAGGATTTTGAAGAATCGGAAAGCGAAAATACTGAAGATGAAGTAAAGACGCAAGAAGAAGCCGAATCATCCGAAGAAAAAAATGAAGAAGAAGCTCCCGGAGGCAAGAAGGATAAAAAGGATGAAAAAATTGAAGAGCTTAACGACCTTCTCCTTCGAAACAGAGCCGAATTTGACAATTTCCGTAAGCGTACGGAAAAGGAAAAGGCAGCTATGTTTGAGACCGGGGCAAAGAGCATCATAGAAAAGGTGCTGCCGGTCATGGATAATTTCGAGAGAGCTTTGGATACAGTTCCCGAAGAGGAAAAGGATAACCCCTTTGTAGACGGCATGGACAAGGTATATAAGCAGATGTCCACAATGCTTGAAGAAACAGGAGTTACCGTGATAGAAGCCTTGGGAAAGGAATTTGACCCGAATATCCACAACGCAGTAATGCATGTAGATGACGACCAATACGGCGAGAACGAGATAGTTGAAGAATTCCAGAAAGGCTATATGTACAGAGAAAATGTAGTAAGACATAGTATGGTTAAAGTTGCAAACTAAGGAGGAAACAATCATGAGCAAAATAATAGGAATCGATTTAGGAACAACAAACAGCTGCGTAGCGGTTATGGAAGGCGGACAGCCTGTGGTTATCGCAAACACCGAGGGAAGCCGTACCACACCTTCAGTGGTGGCTTTCACGAAGGACGGAGAGAGACTGGTGGGCGAGCCTGCAAAGCGTCAGGCGGTAACAAACGCAGACAAGACAATCTCATCCATTAAGCGCCAGATGGGTACGAATTACAAAGTAGACATCGACGGCAAGAAATTCTCACCCCAGGAGATTTCTTCCATGGTGCTTTCAAAGCTTAAGAACGACGCGGAAGGGTATCTCGGGGAGACCGTTTCAAAGGCGGTTATCACTGTACCTGCATACTTTAACGATGCGCAGCGTCAGGCTACAAAGGACGCAGGCAAGATAGCCGGTCTCGAGGTTGAGCGTATCATAAACGAGCCTACTGCAGCAGCCCTTGCATACGGTCTTGATAATGAAAAAGAGCAGAAGATCATGGTTTATGACCTTGGCGGCGGTACGTTTGATGTATCTATCATAGAGATTGGCGACGGCGTTATCGAAGTTCTTGCTACCTCGGGTGACAACAGGCTCGGCGGTGACGACTTCGACCAGAGGATTACGGACTGGATGCTTTCAGAATTCAAGGCAAAGGAAGGCGTAGATCTTTCCGGCGACAAGATGGCTCTCCAGAGACTTAAGGAAGCAGCAGAGAAGGCAAAGAAGGAGCTTTCATCGGCTACTACTACCAATATCAACCTGCCCTTCATTACCGCTACAAACGAAGGACCCAAGCACTTTGACATGGATTTAACGAGGGCAAAATTTGACGAGCTGACTCATGATTTGGTAGAGCGCACCGCAGGCCCCGTGCAAAATGCCATGAAGGATGCAGGCATCACAAATTCAGACCTGGGTCAGGTTCTCCTGGTGGGCGGTTCAACCCGTATCCCCGCAGTTCAGGACAAGGTAAAGCAGTTGACAGGAAAGGAACCTAGTAAGAACTTAAACCCCGACGAGTGCGTGGCTTTAGGTGCTTCCATCCAGGGCGGAAAGCTTTCCGGAGATTCCGCTGCAGGTGATATCCTTCTTCTCGATGTAACGCCTCTTACCCTTTCCATAGAGACTATGGGCGGCGTGGCTACACACCTTATCGAGAGAAATACCACCATCCCCACGAAGAAGTCGCAGATATTCTCCACCGCTGCCGATAACCAGACGGCGGTTGACATAAATGTGGTACAGGGCGAGAGGCAGTTTGCCGCTGACAATAAGTCCCTCGGTCAGTTCCGTCTGGACGGCATACCTCCTGCACGCCGCGGAGTGCCCCAGATAGAGGTTACCTTTGATATTGATGCAAACGGTATCGTAAATGTATCCGCAAAGGATCTTGGCACAGGCAAGGAGCAGCATATTACCATTACCGCAGGCTCAAACATGTCCGACGATGAGATAGATAAGGCTGTTAAGGAAGCCGCAGAATTCGAGGCACAGGATAAGAAGCGTAAGGAAGCTATTGATGCCAGAAATGACGCAGATTCCTTTGTTTTCCAGACAGAGAAAGCTCTTGAGGAAGTGGGAGATAAGCTTGATGCCTCTGACAAGAGCGAGATTGAGGCAGACCTTAAGGCTCTTAAGGATATGGTTGAAGCTCATCCTGAAGCTGCGGATATGTCAGATGCCGAGGTAGATGAGATGAAGGCAGCCAAGGAGAAGCTTATGAACAGCGCCCAGAAGGTATTTGCAAAGATGTATGAGCAAGGTCAGGCAGCCGGCGCAGATCCCGATATGAGTGCAGGTCCCGACATGGGCGGCGTTGATATGGGCGGCTCCGCAGACGGCGGCGATGATGATGTGGTAGACGCAGACTTTAAAGAGATCTAAAAATGGCAGAAAAAAGAGATTATTATGAAGCATTGGGCGTAGACAAAAACGCCGATGACGATACAATCAAAAAAGCCTATCGCAAGCTGGCAAAGAAATATCACCCGGATGTAAATCCCGGCGATAAGGAGGCTGAAGCGAAATTTAAAGAGGCATCCGAGGCTTATGCTGTGCTTAGCGACCCGGATAAGAGGAGGCAGTATGACCAGTTTGGTCATGCCGCCTTCGACGGGTCTCATGGCTCGGGCATGGACTTTTCCGGGATGGACTTTACAAGTATGTTCGGAGATATATTCGGAGATATCTTCGGCGGCGCATTCGGAGGCTTCGGCGGCGGAGGCGGCTCAAGGGGACCTGCCCGGGGCAAGAGCCTCCTTGCGGGTGTTCATATATCCTTTGAGGAATCTGTCTTTGGATGTGAGAAGGAACTCGAGCTTACCTTAAAGGACGACTGTCCTACATGCCGGGGCACCGGCGCAAAGCCCGGCACATCCAAAGTCACCTGCGGTAAATGCGGCGGCAAAGGCAAGGTGGTCTATACCCAACAAAGTCTCTTTGGCATGGTGCAGAATGTCCAGACCTGTCCGGACTGCCATGGCTCCGGTCAGATAATTAAGGAAAAATGCCCGGATTGCAAGGGCAACGGCTATGTGCCCAAGAAGCAGCGAATAAAGGTAAATATCCCTGCCGGAATAGACGACGGACAAAGAGTCCGCATCCCCGGAAAGGGTGATCCTTCACCAAACGGAGGACCCAGAGGAGATCTTCTCGTAGATGTAAATATATCCCGTCATCCCCTTTATCAGCGTGACGGCATGAATATATTTACGACAGCTCCGTTGTCCTTTGCCCAGGCGGCATTAGGAGGAGACGTACGGCTTAATACAGTTTACGGCGATGTGGTATATGAAGTTAAGCCGGGCACCCAGACGGATACCAGAATACGCCTTAAGGGCAAGGGGATTCCTTCTCTGCGCAACAAGAACGTGGTGGGTGACCAATATGTAACCTTTGTGGTACAGGTGCCCACAGGCTTATCTGCAGAGGCGAAGGATTTAATCAGGCAATTCGATGAAGCTACGGATGGCTCGTTGGAGAGGGCTGCTGCTGCAGTATCAGGGTCCGGCGGATCCGGCGGCGATGATGATAAACCAAAAAAGAAAAAGAAATGGGGCAGGAAGTGATTCCTGCTCCGATTTTTGTTTTGATGAAAATATTCAACTTTTTGTAGTAAAAAAGTTGAAATCATTCATCTTTTTTACTATAATAAATTTCCGAAGCCTTTATTTTGAATTAAAGGAGTTTATTTATGTATAGAAAAGCCAAAATTCGCCTTGAGGATTGGCTGAAAAAGAAAAATGCCAAACCTCTGCTTATCGTCGGTGCGCGTCAAACGGGGAAAACATGGCTGGTTAACGAATTTTGCAGGGAGAATTCTCCGAATTATTTTTCTGTTAATTTGGAAAAACAGCCGGAATATCAATCTGCTTTTGATGATAATCTGGATCCCGAGACCATTATACGCAGGCTCGAGACTTTGTCCGGCAGGCGGATAGGGCGTTCAGATATCATTTTTATTGATGAGATTCAGGAATGTGAGAGGGCTGTCACTTCCCTTAAATATTTTTGTGAGGATAAAAATGATTACAGGATAATAGGAGCCGGAAGCCTTTTGGGAGTCAAATTGTCCCGGTTTGAAACATCTTTTCCGGTGGGGAAGATAAAAATCCTAAAGATGTATCCGATGGATTTTGAAGAGTTTCTTATAGCTTGCGGCTGTGAGTATCTTAGGGATGACATCAAAGATGCTTATGAAAAAAGCACAGCTTTGCCCGATGGAATCCATAAAAAAGCATTAAATTTATATGCTGATTATCTGTTTTGCGGGGGGATGCCGGAATTGGTGCTCGAATATTTGGCCTGCGACGGAAACATAAATGCCATGGATATGGATATTTTCGATGACCTTAATCTGGCATATAGGGCTGATATGGGAAAATACACCATAAGCGCTGCCGAGGGTGTAAAGATAGCGGAGGTATATGATTCGATTCCCAGGCAGCTTGCCAGAGAAAATCCGAAGTTTCGATATAAGGAAGTGCGCCCCATGGCAAATAAAAGGGATTTTTCATCTTCACTCGACTGGCTTTGCGCTTCCGGATTGGTGTATAAGGTGTCAAAGGTTAAGATGCCCGCGCATCCGCTTTTATTGTATGAGGAAGCAGACAATATGAAGATATATTGTCTGGATGTGGGAATACTGACGCATTCGGCAGGGCTTAAAATGCGGGATATGATGCCCGACAACCATAATATATATAAAGGTGCTGTTACGGAAAATTATGTGGTAGAGCAGTTCGCTTCTTCCGGAAAAAATCTGAATTTTTATAAGCCGTCTGCATCGATGGAAATAGACCTTTTGCTTGATGAAGAGGCAGGAATTATACCCGTCGAGATTAAGTCGGGGCGACATAAGAGATCTACAAGTTTGAAAAATTATATTGAGAAATTCTCTCCGGAGTATTCAATAAGACTTTCGGAAAACAATTTCGGCAGGGCAAACGGTATAGTGTCCGTGCCGTTATATGCAGCGTATTGTATTTGAAAAATGGGACAGGAAGTGATTTCCGCCCCGTTTTTTTGACTGGTACAAGCTGATGATCGAAACTGCGCATAGGCCAAAGATGGGCGACAATTGAAACTGCGCAAATACCAAAGATAAAGCATAATTTACATTGCGCTTTTTTAAAATGCGTGATAAAATCAGGGTAAAATCAATCATAGGGGAGGACATTGCCTTGATTTTTGAACGAAAAATATATGAAAAGCTTTTGGAATGGAAAAAGTGCAATGGAAGCGAGGCGCTTATGGTTGAGGGTGCCAGGCGAGTGGGCAAGTCGACCATTGTAAAGGAATTTGCGCAGAATGAATATGAGAGCTTTCTTTTAATAGATTTTGCACGGACATCGGAGGATGTGAAAAGTTATTTTGTGAAATTCAATAACGATTTGGACACGCTTTTTATGATGCTTCAGAATGTTTACGGAGTGGAGCTGAATAAACGAAAAAGCCTGATTATATTTGATGAGGTGCAGCGGTATCCGGCGGCAAGGGAGATGATAAAGTATCTTGTTGACGACGGACGTTATGATTATATAGAGACGGGCTCACTTATTTCCATAAAGGAAAATGTGAAAGACATAGTGATTCCCTCTGAAGAGAGGTCAATACGAATGTATCCTATGGACTTTGAGGAATTTTGTATTGCACTTGAAAATAAGCCTCTTGTCTCATATGTTCGTGATTGTTTTTCCGGGAATATTCCGCCGGAAAGGGCGCTTCACGAAAAAGCTATGCAGTTATTTAGGGAATATATGCTGGTAGGAGGGATGCCGCAGGCGGTTTCGGCTTATATTGATTCCTGCAAGGATTTTAGTGCGGTTGATAGAGTAAAAAGGAATATTTTGCGCCTGTATTGCGAGGATATTATGAAAATCAATGCGAAATACAGGTCCAGGGTAATTGCGCTTTATGATATGATTCCGGCGCTTTTGTCAAAGCACGAAAAAAGAGTAGTATTTAGCAACGTGGTTGATGGAACATTTGCGCAGCAATATGCCGAAACTTTTTTTTGGCTGACAGACAGCATGATAGTAAATGAGTGCAGAAAAACCGATGATCCCGGAATTGCGCCTGCGTTTAACGCATCCGAAACATATATTAAGTGCTATATGTGTGATACCGGGCTTCTTTTAAGTCATGCATTTAATGAGAATGAACTGTTGGAAAACGACGTATACAAGCAGATTTTGCAGGATAAGTTATCGTTGAATGAGGGAATGCTGTATGAAAACCTTATAGCGCAGATGCTGACTGCAAACGGTCATAAGCTGTTTTTTTATACCAGATACAGCAAGGAAAAGCATCGTAACGATATAGAGATAGACTTTTTGATATCCAATAACAGCAAGCTGAAATATAAATCCTTTCCGATAGAAGTTAAATCAGGGAAAAGATATACGACAAAATCCTTAAATAAATTCAGGGAGATTTACGGAAAGAGAATGGGAGGCGCTTATATCATACATCCCGGGAATCTGAGCATCAAGGATGATGTCGTATGCATTCCGCCATATATGACAATATGTCTGTAAAATAATCTGTAAAAGAAGCTTTTATGCTTTATCCTGTCTGTCGCAATGATGTTGCCCTGCCTGAGCGGCATAGGTCAGATGACGGTCAGGGCGGCAGCGTTAGCATGGGATTTAGCAAGCTTTCTTCCGGGCACTACAATGTGGTGGTTCGTTCGGGAGATGATACATCTGATAGCGCAGCTAAGGAAAAGCTGAAGAATCGCATAACCATCGATTCGAAGCTAAAGGTAAGGATGACAGGCGGAAAGATTTCAATCGCCTGGGGACTTTTAAGCGACGCAGATTATTATGTGGTATACGGTGCGTATTGCGGATCTTCCTTTTACCATTCAGCCTCTGGGCGGAGATGAGAGTTGCCGCCATACAGAGTCTGATTTCCTATGGTTTGCGCTAAAAGTGCATTAAATCAGCGGTTCTTAATAATTCGACAAACCTTTATTTTCGTGATATAACGTCTTGATTATGGAGAAGACATTTTTGAGCAAAATATTCAGTTCGATGCTGGCGGGGGGACTCTGACATCTATTGTTGTGACCGCACTTCTCCTTATCCTTTATTCAAACGCCATGGGGCGTTTCGACAAAGAAAATGCCAACAGATATTTCGGATTCGGATTTACGGTATGTGCCGCTATTTGCAGGATAAAGGCATCGGCAGGGAAAAGGTCGTAGGTATCTATTTCCAAAGGGGAATGGAATATATGACCACACGTGTCGGCATTATGATGATATCGTTGAAGATATTTCGGAAATTGCGATCGATGATATGTCGTGCAATAATATGATGGATATTGAGATCCTCGACAGCTTAAGGGATTTTAGAATCCTTGTTGATTATAATTCGGGAGCTTATGAGAAAAGCACAGCAGAAGCTTTTGCCAATCTTTTCTGCGCAAGCTGCGAAGAAATACTTGCCGGAAAAAACCTTAAATGATGGTACCGGGATGTCTTAATACATATCTTGATATTATAAAAAACACAACAGGTACAATCAGGATTCCCAAAATAAGTCCCCATACGACTCCATAAATGGATAGTCTGCCCAGTGTTATACAGCATAAGGCGGGCGCTATTCCCCATGATCCAAGGAAAAGAAAAATTGTCCTTTTTATTCTTCCGGTATACTGGTAAAAAATGGCCGTAACTCGGGTAAAGCAAATAAATACGGGAGCAATAGCCGCTATTTGGATTGCTAAAGCCGAAGTCTTTGTTATTGCTTCCGATTCGATGTCAAAAAGTGATATAATACCGGAAGGCGCAAATAGCATCAGCGCACTAAAGCACAGGCCTTCGACGATGACGGCAATCAGCATTGTCTTTACAGCCTGTTTCATCAACAAAGCTTTGTTTTCTCCGATATATTCATTTATTGCTACGGTTTCGTATTCGCTGATGCCTTCCGAAATATACATAACCAGTTCGAGCAGATTTACTACGAGGGAGATCGCTACAATCCCCATCGTGTTGTATGTCTTTACCGCTACCGAATTTGCGGCAAATTCCATTATAGCAATGGAAATAAATATGGAGCTTTCTCCGAGCCCCAAAACCAATATTTGCTTAAGGAGCGAAAAATCCACAATAAATCTGAATTTGAAGCTGTGCTTTTTGTTTATGAAATATACGCACATAAGCGCTATCTCCAGTATATTTACTATAACGGTTGCAAGCATTATCCCGCCGGCCCCGATATTTTTTCCCAGTATCAAAGATAAAAACGGATTTAGTATCATGCACAGCGTAGTCCATATACCGCAATAAAGATAGCCACCCATATAAAGAACGCAGGTCTGCAAAAAAACACACACAGGAAAAAGCATTGCATAAAAACATTGCCAAAAATATACTTCACCTGCAATATCAAACTGCTGCGTCCCTCCGGCCACAAGGTTTACGAAGAAGCCGGAAAACGTCATATATACCGCAAAAAACAGTATCCCCACGATAATACATAAGCTGACACTATAGCTGAATATCCTGTTCATTCTGTCCTTGTCGCCTGCCCCATGTGCACGAACTATGAGGGCCGCTCCTCCCACGCATATCAGATACGAAACGAAATTAACAAGTGTCATATACGGCTCTATGAGATTTATGGCTCCAAAAGCTACATCATCAAATACATTTCCCATCACCATTTCGTCGAGCTGGCTTTCTATCGCCTCCTCAAGAGCCAGAACCGTAGCAACTGTGAATATGGGAAAAAACTTAACGTTATTCATTGGCTGATTACCTTAGTCAAACTATCTCTTGCGCCGTTTCGAATTGCGCAAATACCGCCTGATATTTTATCATCTGGAGAAAATACGGTCAATATTGATCTTTGTCCTTTACTTATCAGCGTTTTTCTAAAAATCTATTCTATTTCGATGAGATTTTTAGAAAATTTCGGATTGCGAACATTTTGCAGTAATCTACGTTTCCCTCCGGTCGTTTGCTTAGGATTGGAGTAAAAACCTGATATTTATAGAATATTTAGAATATTGTGTTTGGTATTGAACTAAAACACAAGATGTGGTATTATACATCCGTTGTGATAAGAATCTGTTGCGGCAAGGCCGCATGGGAGAGATATGGAATCATTAGAATCACCACAGATTGATACGGAATTGGTTAATGAAGTATTGGCAGAGGTTATCCGCAGCTGGGTAGCTATGCCGGCATCCGGCGCTGTTTTTTCGGAAGAGGCGCAGGAAGAAGCCGAAGATTTATCCGAAGAGACGCAGATAGAGGCTTTAAGAGAAAAGCTTGAGGAGATGGTCCTTAAGCAGGACGAGGTTGAAAGCGAGCGTAAGAAGCTTGAAAGTGACAGGAAAGTGCTTGCCAATGCCCGCAGAGAGCTTGAGAGCGCCGTCCGCCAGCTCGAAATAGATAAGACGAATTTTGAGCGTGAAAGAGCCCGCAGGGAGAGTATCCTCAATCAGCAGCAAAAGCTCTTTGACCAGAAATGGAAGATTCTTGAAGCAGAGCTTTCCCAGCTTGCAAAGGAAAAGGAAGACTTCGAGCTTCATAAGGAATTTCGCTCAAAAGTTAACGAATTCGAGCGCAAAGAGTCGGGAGTTTCTTCTTCCGATATGTTCTTTAGCGGAATTGATAATGAAATCGCTCTTCGCAAGCGATATAAGGATTTGCTTAAGATATTCCACCCTGACAATGATTGCGGTGATGTGGATACGGTTCAGGTGATAAATCGCGAATATGACGAATTAAAGAGAAAATATAGTTAATTACTTATCCTTTATGGGGTTTTAGGCTCCAAAGTGTGTTTTTCCAATAAACATAAAGGGCGGAATCTTCGGGTTCCGCCCTTTATGTGCTGTACACCATATCATTCGGATATTTATTTATCGCAGCCGTGCACATTAACGCTTATGACATCATGTCCAAAAACGTTTTCGTCAGCGTCTGGGAATTTATGCTGCCGGATCCGTCATAGAGGGAAGAAATGGCCTCGTAATGGCTGGACTTCATGGAAGCTACCGAAAGAGCGGATGTCGCAAGCTTCCTCATTTCCTTCATGGTGGAAGATGATGATGAAAAGACTTCTGCAAGGTCTGTCATATCGGCAGATGCCAACGTGTCTGAATCTATTGTGAGCTTACCCGTGCTGCTGCTTATGGTGATTCCCGCTGCATTTAAAGCGTCTTCGTTGTTTTTAAGATACGTAGTCATGGCGCTTATTATTGCGGTGCATTCCGTGGAGCCTGTGCTCTTAAGATACGTCATAAGCGAATTATAGGATGTGGCAAAATCGCTTAACGCCTGTCTGATGGAATCAGTATCCCCGCTATCTGCGGCTTCTTTTAATGTCTCCAAAAGATCGTTTGTATCCTGGGCGGATTCCGTTAAGTTTGCATAGAGAGTTGCTGTAGAGGTGGTGGAAGATGAGCCGGAGGCTGCGTTTTTTACGGCTTCGGCATATTCTTCTTCCAGCTTGCTGTTTATTTCCTCCAGTTCCTCGTCCGTCATTGACGAGATGTCATATGATGAAAGATAATCCGCCAGATTGCTTGAAGAAATTGATGAAATCGACATATAAATAATCCTTTCTGCAGTATCAGTCCAATAGTATTATCGGAAAATTTCGGAAAAATATTAGCTGTAAAATACCCCGACTAGACTATCCGGCGCTTTCTGGTGTGTCACGGGGACGGTTCTATTGACAATATGCATAGCGGCTCTTAATCCGCTGCAGACTCTTGCCGCATCTAAAACAGCTGCGGAAACCGAAAGTTATGTGAGCACCGATACGGCTGGTATAGAGGATGATACCGAAGATGACGTATCTTCATCCGGTGATGCCTCCGACACAGGTTCCTTTATTTCCACCGGAACCATGGCCATGGGCGTCACCTTCGGCGCAATCGCAGGTCTCCTTATCGGCCTATTCTTTGGGCTGACCTGTCGCAGGAAGAGAGAAGAGTGATGTATGAACCGTAAGATAAATAAAAGAGACAGGGAAAGGTTCCTGTCTCTTTGGTTTTGTATGATTTTTGTTTTTGTGATACAATTGCAGACAAACGTATTCTTTTGAATATCGGAGGTATGTATGGAAGTATATTCTATAAGTGAGATAGCGAATCGGATTAGTCCGGTTATGGTTAAGTATGAGATTCCAAAGGCGTATATTTTTGGATCCTATGCTAGGGGAGAGGCTACAGAAAATAGTGATGTTGATATACTAATTGCGGGGAAAGAGATACATGGATTTTGCCGCTTTAGCAATTTATTGCAGGATATTACTGAAGCTGTAGGAAAGGATGTAGACCTCTTACAGGAGTACACTTTGGATGCATATGATGATGCTGAAGCGAAAGAGTTGAAACACTCTATTTTGCAGGATAGGAGACAGATATATGGCTAAGGATTCCCAAATAATCAAGCATATATTGAAATATTGCGATTCGATAGAGGCGACCAGAAGACGCTTCGGGGACGAAAAAAGCCTGAAAGCAGATACGGATTATTTCAATTCAGTATGTATGCAATTGCTTCAGATAGGTGAGCTTGCAAAATCTCTCTCGGATGAATTTACCAATGAGAATGACGAAATTGATTTGAAAGGGTTTAAAGGAGCAAGGGATGTAATGGCGCATCAGTATCATAATGTTCAGCTTGGGATAATTTGGGATGCTGTTAACAGTGAAATTCCACATCTGAAGGAATTCTGTGAAGGTTATCTGGAAAATAATTGATATGTATTTGATATGAATGGACGGAAAGGATTTCCAAGGTCTCATCCTACAATGCGGTAGTAAAACAGTATGCGGAAGAGATGTACGGTACGGAAACCGTTACAGGAAGCAAAAAAGATGAGGTGGAAAAAGCTGTTGCGGCTGATCTTGACGATACCGCCCGGATTATCCTTTCAAATTGGGGCGAAATCAGAAAGATATTTACTGACACTGAGGATGCAGGGGCGGCTCTGGAAGATTTCGAGGCTGATGAGGATGAGATGCCGGCCGGTTTATTACATATCAAGAGGGCATAGCCTCTTTCCTTCGGCGGTTTCCCTGACATAATATACTTCTTTTCTCGTATATCCAAAGAGCATATCTTCTTCGTACACTCCGCAGAATCTTGAGAAATTTTCAGCCAAAGTCTTTACATTCAGGTTGTTTTCACTGCCGGAGCGGATTCGGGCAAAGACAATATTTGGCTGCAGGGCTTCAAGCTTCATGATAAGGGGGCGGATATTTATTTCCCGCTCACCTTTTTTTGTCTTTTTTGTAATCATGATTTCGGGGTTCGATAGGTATTTTTCTATGAGCCCATTTAATGTCTCCGTATCTTCGGCATAATCTAAGCGCTTCCCCGGAAGCTTTATTTCATAATCCGAAGCATAGACTGCCGCCATTGCCTTTGGCGCTCCCTCGGGGAGCCGTACATATGAAAGCACCTTTATCCCGGGGACGCACTGCGCATTTAGTTTAAGAAGAGCATCATCTGGTTCGGGTGACGATATCATATCCATGTCAAAATATTCCGCATCAGACTCCGCTCCCACGCTTAGGGGCGATGCAAAGGACATTATCTGGTGGGGGGAATAGCCTTCGGAATAGCGTATATCAAGCCCTGCTCTTCTTATGACCTTTTGGAAAAACCGCATCATATCCAGGTGCCCCACGTATTTTACAGGTCCGTGTTTGGAAAATTTTACCCGGATGCGGATATATTTTTTCTGATTAGGATCACTCATGACAAATCCCTCCTCCGTATATATAGGAGCCGCAGGATGCGCAGGCTTCCCGGCAGTTTTTCGTGGTCTTTGCATTAATTGCCCTGTCCCATTCCCTCCATAGGAATTCCCGCTTCAATCCGCAATCTATGAAATCCCAGGGGAAAAGCTCGTCCTTTTCTCTGGGGCGCGAGGTGTAAAATTCCATGGAAAGACCGCATTTTTCCATGGCGTCTTTCCAGCGGTCAAATGAGAAGTATTCGCCCCAGGCATCAAATATGCCGCCGTCCTTATAAACCTGCTCTATAACGGCGGATAATCTCCTGTCCCCTCGGGCGAGGACTCCTTCTATGACAGAAGCGTCAGAGTGGTGCCAGTGATAGGAGATGGCCTTTTGGTTAAGCTGCCCCTTTAGTGATTCCTGCACGGCGTGAGTCTGGTCGAGGTATTGCTCCGCCGGAACCTGGGGAGCCCACTGAAACGGTGTAAAGGGCTTTGGTACGAAAAATGACGTCACCATGCTTATCTGAATCTTTCCCTTTCGCTCCTCCTTGGGGACAGTTTCGTAATAAAGCTTAGCAATCTTTTCGGCAAGCTCGGGAATTGCCGCAGCATCATCCTTTGTTTCCAGAGGAAGCCCCAGCATAAAGTAGAGCTTTACCCTGTTCCAGCCGCTTTTAAAGGCAGTTTCGGCTCCCTCTAATATCTCTTCTTCCGTGAGATTTTTATTTATCACATCCCGCATTCTCTGAGATCCCGCTTCAGGAGCCACCGTAAGGACAGAACGGTTTACGCCGCTTATTTTTTTCATAAGATCCAGAGAAAATGAATCTATGCGAAGGGAGGGTAGGGATAGCTCTATGCGGTTTTCACGAAGATCTTCAAGGATAAAATCCACAAGCTCCGCCAATTCCGTATAATCGCTTGTGCTTAACGAAATCAGGGAAATCTCGTCATGCCCGGTGTTTTGAAGCATATCTATGGCGCGGTCTTTAAGGAATTCCACGCTTCGCTCTCTGTTTGGCCTATAGGTCATTCCGGCCTGACAGAAGCGGCAGCCCCTGATGCAGCCCCTCTGGACTTCCAGCATCACACGATCCTGAGTCGCCTTTATAAAGGGCACCACGGGGGATGTGGGGTAGTATACGTTATTTAAATCCTGCACAGCCACCCGGCGAACCCTTTTGGGAATGGAGTGGAGAGGTTCCTTCATTCGGAATGTCGCTTCTTCATCCTCCATGGGTATGGTGCAAAAATCCCAGAGGATGCCGTCCTCGTTATAGGTGACCTCATACAGCGAGGGCACATATATCCCCTCTATATTCGCAGCCCGCCTAAGAAACTCCCTTTTACTTGTGCGACACTTTTTTGCCCGGGTATAAAGCTCCATAAGCTCCCCGAAGCTAACTTCCCCGTCGCCTATATATATAAGGTCAAAAAAGTCCGCCAAAGGCTCGGGATTTACCATACAAAGCCCGCCGCCTATGACGATGGGGTCATCCTCAGACCTGTCTGCCGCACGAAAGGGAATCCCGGAAAGATCCAGCACTTGCAGCACATTTGTATAGCATAGCTCATAGCCCATGGATATCCCGAGGAAATCAAATTC
>CAJOQM010000007.1 GCA_905236845.1 uncultured Lachnospiraceae bacterium
AGCTCCCGCAAGGGCAAGGTCTATGCTGGGAGGTTTGGGCGCCCAGAGATCCTCACAGATTTCCGCTCCTATCACAAGCTCCGGCATAAAATCACAGGTAAAAAGCTGCCCAGTCCCTATGGGAGCATCCCCTTTGTCAGATTCAATGATTCCCAGATCCTCGCCGTATCCCCAGCTGTTAAAATATCTTCCTTCGTAGAATTCCGAATAATTCGGTATAAATGTCTTCGGAACAAAACCAAGAACCCTGCCGCCGGAAACTGCTGCTGCGCAATTATAAAGCTTGTGCCCGAACATAACGGGAATCCCTAAAAAATAAATCATATCCAGGCTTTCTGTTTTCTTTGCAAGAGCATAAAGCTCATCCATACAGGACTCAAGCAAAGTATCCTGCAAAAAAAGATCTCCGCAGGTATAGCCGCTTATGCAAAGCTCCGGAAATACGACAACCTTTGCGCCGGCATCCGAAGCCCCCCGGAGAATCCTTAATATATTTTCTGCATTTGCCGCAGGGTCCGCCACCCTTATTTCCGGGGTTGCCGCCGCTACTTTTATAAATCCGTCACGCATCTTATTTACCTCTTAATCTCCAATGAAATCTACGATATTTACGGTCTTATTGTCTTTTAACATCTGCCGAAGCTCCGAAACTTCAAAGACATATTTCCTGTTGCAAAAATGGCACTGCGCCTCAACAGGTTTGTCATCCTCTATCATTTCCATAAGATCCTTTGCTCCGATAGCGGCAATCCCTTCGGCAAAGCGTTCCTTTGAGCATCCGCAATAATATTCCGCAGGAATATGGTCTGTAATTTCAAGACCCATATCTCCCAAAAGCTCCCTAAGAAGCCCTTCGGCATCAGCACCGCCGTCTATAATATCCGTAACGGATTTCAGATTTGATACTGCATTTTCGACAGCCTCTATCGTCTCATCCTTCGCAAAAGGCATAAGCTGAACCACAAAGCCCCCGGCGCATCGCACGGTATTATCCTTATTCATAAGCACCCCAAGCCCTACTGCGGAGGGAACCTGTTCGCTGGATGCAAAATAATATGTAAGATCGTCGCCTATTTCGCCCGATACAAGCTCTGTCTGGCTGACATAGGGCTCCTTGAGCCCAAGATCCTTAATCACAGTAAGGGTGCCCTTACCCACAGCGGCTCCCACATCAAGCTTGTGGTCACTTTCCCGGGCAGGGATAATGACAGCAGGTACATTGGCAAGACCCTTTACATGCCCTTTTGCGTCAGCTACGGCGGTCATTCCCATAACGGGACCGTCGCCGTTTATCCGCACCGTGAGCTTATCCTTCTCTCCCTTCATCATAACTCCCATCATAAGGGAGCCGGTAAGAAGGCGGCCAAGCCCTGCGGTTATAACGGGACTGGTGTTATGTAACCTTCTTGCAGTTTCAACCACCTCTGTAGTCACTGCGCCAAAGGCTCTGATTTCTCCGTCTTTTGCTATCGCTCTAACTATCTCATCCATCTGTGTCACCCGATAATCGCTCCCAAAAGCCCATAAGAAACTATGGACATAATCACCGTTGCCAGCGCTACTCCGATAAGCTCTGCCACTATTGCCTTCTTAAAATCAAGCTCAAGGAGAGCCGCAATAAGAGACCCCGTCCAGGCACCGGTGCCGGGCAGAGGAATCCCCACAAAAAGCAAAAGACCCACAAACTCTGCGTTCTCAATGCTGCCCTGGCGCTTTTCGGCTTTTGCCTCCAGCCAGTAGGCAAATTTATCCAGCACGGGAATCTTTTTCATAAGCTGCAAAACCTTCCTTATAAGCAGCAATATAAAAGGAATCGGCAGAATATTTCCTATAACGCAAATGGGTATCGCCGTTGTGATAGGCACTTCCAGAAGGCTTGCTGCAAGAAGCCCTCCCCTGCATTCCAGAATAGGCATAAGGGATATTATAAAAACCAATGCTTCCCGGGAAATATAATCTCCCAGATTATTTGTAAACCATACTACAAGAGCGTCCATGTTACCTCCGTGTTATTTATCTTCTGCCAGATGTTTCTCTAAGGAAACGCTGACCGAATGAGTTTATATTAATGCGGGCAGGTGGATGCCACAAAGTCATCCAGAGAACTTGACGAAAGCAAGCCGAAGGCGTAGCTTGAGTCTAGTCGTAGGAGTGTCCTTAAGCTTGGTAAGCCGCAGGCGA
>CAJOQM010000008.1 GCA_905236845.1 uncultured Lachnospiraceae bacterium
CCTTGGCTCATCAAGAGGCTTCATTATACCACAAGGGCATTTGAAGCTCTAAGACTCAAACTGCGCTTCGCTTGTTTTCGCCAAGAGGCTTCATTATAACATATATTTTGTTTGTGAAAAAATTTATGTTATAATGCACAGGTTTATGAAACTTAACGATACCAAAAAAGGAATATTGTGTATTATCGCTGCGGCATTCGGATTTGCCCTTATGAGCATGTTTGTGCGGCTATCCGGGGATCTTCCCACCATGCAGAAGGCGTTTTTCAGGAATTTTGTAGCCCTTATCATTGCGTCTTTTGCCCTGGCAAAAAGAGGAGGAGGGTTAAAGCTTTCGAAAGCCTCATGGGGCAATATATTCTGCCGATGTTTTTTCGGGACATCCGGACTGATAGCAAATTTCTATGCGGTAGACAGAATAGGCATAGCGGATGCAAATCTTTTAAACAAGCTTTCGCCCTTTTGGGCTATATTGCTTTCAATCCCCCTTTTAAAGGAAAAACCGGGAAAAGTAGATATATTGTGTACTCTGGGTGCGTTTACAGGAGCCCTTTTTATAATACGTCCCACGGGAGTCATAACGGAGACTCTGCCGGCTCTTGTAGGGCTTTTCGGGGGCTTTGGGGCAGGATGTGCCTATGTGTTTGTGAGGCGCTTAAGCCGCCAAAACATTAAAACTCCGGTTATAGTGTTTTATTTTTCGTTGTTTTCCTGCCTTGTGGCTTTGCCCTGGCTTATACTTGACTATCATCCCATGACGGCGCAGCAGTGGATATATCTGCTTCTTGCCGGGGTTTTTGCATCTCTTGGGCAGTTTGGCATCACAACAGCCTATCGCTACGCTCCCGCAAAAGAAATATCGGTATTTGATTATACGCAGATTGTCTTTGCGGCGTTCCTTGGAGTTTTCGTTTTTGCAGAAACTCCCGCTGCATTAAGTGTGGTTGGATATATAGTTATTATAGGGATTGCGGTTTTCAGATGGGTGAGAGAGAAGAATGCAGCATAGTAGAAGGGCATCAGCAGTTGCTGATGCCCTCTATTTATGAAAAGTACACCAGCTCGTCTTCCGGTTTTTCTGCGGGCTTTAAGTCGATTTCGTAGAGAACGGGTCCTTTGGCGCCGTAATCTTTGTCGTATTCATAAGCTACTTTTGCCGTGATTTCCTTCCAGCTTTTGTGCTTGATGGAAGCGGCATTTTGGCTTTTGCATATAAGCCCCAGAAATTGTATGTCCGCCTCGCAGCATGTCATGGCAAAGCGGCCGGGGATGTATTGCCCCGCTTTGTAGTCGTCGGGATTATAGATAAGAGCTGTAAACTTCACGGTCTTTCCCTTGTAGGACTTGGGGTCGTCCATTATGTCCATATAAAAGAGTGCATAGTCTGCATCCGTAAGCTCAAGGGTGTCCTTGGACTTGTCGTAGGGCAGAGCGCTCATGGCATTCTGGTCGATAGAGCCGTCGGGTCGCTCGTAAACTATCTGAGCCCGCTTATTATTTGCCTTTATGGCAGCGCGGAATTTGGACTTGGGCAAATCATCCGTAGAGCGGTTTATGATGACGACGTCGGAAAGGAGAAGCTGGTCGAGCATCATAGTCCTCATGTTTGTTAAAAAGCTGTCAAAGGTGGGTCCTTCAACCGTTGTTAAGACCTGGACAGTCTCCCAGCCTGCAGGAAGCGTAAGATCCGTATAGAGGCTTATGGGCCAGGTGCCGTTAAATTCTATAAATATCATATCCGGGTCGTGCTTATCGGCAAGGCGCTTAATATTTTCGATATTAAAGCTTTCTTCGTCCTCTATCATTTCCAGAGAAACATTAAATGCCGAAAGCTCATCTTCATCATATTCCTCATCCCCGTCCTCGCAGACAAGTAGGAGAGTATGCATATCCTGGGCAAAGTCTGATTCCAGCAGAGTATTTTTTATAAGCGAAGTCTTTCCGCTGTCCATAAATCCCGTAAAGAGATATAAAGCTACATCAGGTTCCATTTTAGTTCATCCCCAGCATTTTCTTGATTTCATTTTCGTCGATTCGGGTACCGATAACAACTATGCGTCCCGTAACGTCGGGTTCTCCGTCACGTATTTCGTATGAGCCGGGAACCATATCAAAATATGCCCACTTGCCGTCGGTGCATTCTACAATACCCTTTGCACGGATTACGACATCTTCAAAATCCTCATCCTCGGCAAACATCTTTAATGTCTTTTCAAGAAGCTCCCTGTCGAATTTGTGGGGAGTCTCTACGCCAAAGGTATCAAAGACTTCGTCTGCATGATGGTGGTGACCGTCGTGGTCATGGTGATGGCAGCCGCAGGAGCAGCTTTCGCCGTGCTCATGGTGGTGCTCGTGTTCATCATGGTCATGGTGATGGTGCTCATGGTCGTGATGGTGTTCATGCTCATGCTCGGCCGCATGCCGTGCGGCTTCCTCGGAGGATTCTTTAAGCAGCTCATCGAGGAGATTTGCCTTTTCTTCGTATACCCGAAGGAGCTGGGTAGCCGTAAGGTCGTCCCAGGGCGTGGTTACGATGGCAGCCTTGGGATTCTTTTCCTTTATAAGGGCGACGCAGTCTGAAAGCTTCTTTTCATCCATTTCCTGGGTGCGGCTTAAGACTATGGTATTTGCAAATTCTATCTGATTATTAAAGAATTCGCCGAAAGCCTTCATCTGCTTTGCGGCTTTCTTTGCGTTTACTACCGTTACAAGAGCGTTTATCTCCATGGGATGCTCTTTGGATACATTAACGATAGAAGCTGTAACGTCCGAGAGCTTGCCTACGCCGGAGGGCTCTATGATAATACGGTCCGGGTGAAAACGCTCCGCCACATCCTTAAGGTTCCTGTCAAAATCCCCTACGAGAGTGCAGCAGATGCAGCCGGAATTCATTTCTGTTATTTCGATGCCGGCGTCCTTAAGGAAGCCTCCGTCTATACCTACATCGCCGAATTCGTTCTCTATAAGGACTATTTTCTCGCCCTTAAAGGCTTCCTCTATCATTTTTCTTATAAAAGTGGTTTTTCCGGCGCCGAGAAAGCCGGAGATTACATCAGTCTTAATCATTTCAAACCTTCTTTCGAAAAAGCATAATTACATTTGCTTGATAAGATTTACCATTTCGATGGCGCTTAATGCGCAATCATATCCTTTGTTGCCGCTCTTTGTGCCGGCGCGGTCTATAGCCTGCTCTATGGTGTCTGTCGTAAGTACGCCGAACATAACGGGGATGCCGGATTCGAGGGACACCTGGGCGATTCCTTTGGATACTTCTGCGCAGACATAGTCATAATGCGAGGTTGAACCACGGATAACGGCGCCTAAGGTAATAACGGCGTCATACTTTCCGGAAGCAGCCATTTTCTTCGCTACAACGGGGATTTCAAATGCTCCGGGAACCCATGCCACATCAATATCCGAGTCCTGTACACCGTGGCGGGTAAGTCCGTCTACGGCTCCGTCAAGAAGCCTTGTTCCGATAAATGAATTAAACCTTGAAACAATGATTCCGACTTTTATGCCTTCGGCTACTACTTTTCCTTCCAATACGTTCATCTTTCTTCCTCCTTAATTTCCGTAGTCAACTAAATGACCCATTTTTTTCTGCTTTGTACGCAGATAGAAAATATCTGTTTTCTTTGCTTCTATTTGGATAGGCACCCGCTCTACAATAGATACGCCATAACCGTCGATATTATAGAGCTTGTCGGGGTTGTTTGTCATAAGGCGGATCTTTGTCGCTCCGAGATCTCTTAAGATCTGGCAGCCTACGGTATAGTCGCGCATATCCGCAGGGAAACCAAGCTTTATATTGGCTTCTACCGTATCATATCCTTCATCCTGAAGAGCATATGCCTTTATTTTGTTTATAAGACCTATTCCCCGGCCTTCCTGGCGCAGATATACGAGGACACCCCGGCCTTCTTTTGCGATAGCCTTCATGGCTGCATCATACTGTTCACCGCAGTCGCAGCGGGCAGAGCCGAAAGCATCTCCCGTAAGGCATTCGGAATGAACCCTTGAAAGGACGGGTGCTCCGTCTGAAAAATCTCCCATGGTAAGAGCTACATGATGCTCACCGTTCATTTTGTTTATAAAGCCGTGTATCATAAAGTCGCCGTAGCGGGTGGGAAGTTTTGCGGTAGCTACTCTTTCCACAAGATTTTCCCGTTCTTTGCGGTATTTTATAATATCAGATACGGTGCCCATCTTGAGGTTGTGTTCTTTGGCAAAAGCCTTAAGGTCTTCAAGTCGCGCCATGGTGCCGTCGTCTTTCATGATCTCGCAGCAAAGACCTACTTCTTCAAGACCTGCGATACGCATAAGATCTACGGTTGCTTCTGTATGACCCTCGCGGACCAAAACCCCGCCTTCCCGGGCTTCTAATGGGAACATATGACCCGGGCGCCTGAATTGTGTATGGTCTTCATTTATAACCGCCCGTGCCGTTACGCCCCGTTCATAGGCGCTTATTCCGGTAGCAGTGGATACATGGTCTATGGACTCAGTAAAGGCGGTCTGGTGATTGTCGCCGTTTACAAAGGTCATTGGGTTAAGGCGTAGCTTTTGTACATATTCGTGGGACATGGGCATACATATAAGCCCCCGGGCGTATTTTGCCATGAAATTAATATTTTCCGTGGTGGCAAATCTGCCGGCGCAGATCACATCTCCCTCGTTTTCTCTGTCTTCGTTGTCAAGGATTACGATGTTTTTTCCGTCTTGCAAATCCTTGATGAGCTCTTCAATGGTATTCATATATGTCTCCTTTTTAAAGGGCGCAAATACGCCCCGATTTATCAAACGTTCGGGGCGTATAGTAACATTTTATTGTATATTTTGCAACATTATTTAATGAAAAATTATTGAACAGAGCTTACGGTAAAATCAGGCACTCCACCGGAAGTTCTTTGATCTTGTGATCCTGCTCCCATAGCTTCAAGCACTTCTTTTGCTGTATCTGTGCTGTATGTGCTTTCTCCTGAATAAGCTTTGTCAATGGCTGCGTTAAGATTTTCGGATTCGGTTTTAACACCGGAAAGTCCGCTGATTTCGTTTGAAACAGCGCTGTTATTTGCCTGTGCTAAAGCAACATCCGCTTCCCTGGATTCCATTTCGGATTCATAGTCCTGACGGGAGATGGTGCCGTCTAAATACATCTGCTCAAGCTGCTGATCCGTTACGCCGGCATAGGAAAGAGGAGCCTGGGATGCAGCGGCCATTTCGTCAGCTACGTCGGCGCCTGTAGCCCCTGCAGCTACATTTGAAGTCCCTTCGATAACAGCAGCCTGGGTGATCTCAATATCAGGCACATTGCGGGCTTCTTCGATGGCTTCGGCGGCAGCTTCGGCAGCTTCCTGCTGGCGGGCCACAACGGCTTCCCTTGCAGCCTGGTCTTCCGCAGCGGCAACTCTGGCGTTTTTGGCCGTATCTTCCATATCAGGAAGAGAGGTGTCGGTTGCGGCTTCTGCCTTTGTTTCATCAATGACCTGAAGAGTGTCTCCGTGCTCGGATACAGCTACAACGTTTTCAAGCTGCTTTTCCTGTTCGGTCAGTGCTTCCTGACGGGCTTTATCCGCATCCTTGTGGGAGACTTCGGCGTCTTCTACAGCTTTGGTTGCCTGGGATTTGGCGGCTTCATTCATACTCTGGACAGCAGGTGTCTTTGATATGGGAGTTATCTGCTCTGCCTGGGAAATACGTATATCATCCATGATTATCGCTCCTTTCCGTAAAAAATATTACGAACACATCGGTGCAAATGCACATTCTCACGGCTATAATACCACTTTTTACATAATAAAGCCAGTATTTTTTTAAAAATGTGTTGAATTTGATTTTAGTTTGTGTTAGACTATCCATTCGTGGTGGAAAGATGAAACATACGGCGGCATACCACAGCCGCTTTCGGAGGTTTAAGAACATGAGCGCAATTGAAATAGCAAGACTTGCAGTTACGATTATATTCGCCGTTTTGTGTGTTGCTCTTACGGTGATAATACTGATGCAGGAAGGAAAATCCGCAGGACTTGGCTCCATTGCGGGTGCAGCCGATACATACTGGGGCAAGAACAAGGGAAGATCCATGGAAGGCAAGATGGTTCGTATAACTGCAGTTATGGTAGTACTTTTCTTTGTTATTTCCCTGGTGCTTAATATTTCATCCTTTGGATGATAAGTTAGATTTTTTGTTTGTTAAAGCCGGCTTTCTTGCATTAAGACAGCCGGTTTTTGTTTTATACTTATAAGGACGTAAGGAGGATATCAGTTGTCCGAAAAGCTTGATAAAAATTTGACGGGCAGATATGTTTCAACCCGGCACAGCTACGGCTTTATCGAATCCGTAGAATTTGATGAAGATTTTTTTGTATCCGGATCTGATGCAAAGGGGGCTTTGCACGGAGATACGGTGGAATTTGGCATTATATCCCGCTCAAAAGGGAAAAGAAAATGCGCCGTTGTTACAAAGATTCTTGAAAGGGCAATTACTAGAATCGTAGGTACGTATGAAAAATCCGGAGGATACGGGTTTGTTGTGTCGGATAATCCAAAGTTTGAAAAGGATATACTGATTGCTCTCGAATACGAAAACGGCGCAAAGGACGGTCTTAAGGTTCTTGCGGAAATCTTATCCTACGGAGATAAAAGGCGTGTTCCCGAAGGAAAGATAATTGAAATCATAGGAGACCCCGAAGAAAAGGGGTGCGATGTAATGTGTGTTGCCAAGGCGGCGGGTCTTCCCATGGAATTTCCGGAGGTGGTTATTGCCGAAGCAAAATCCGCATTGGAAGACGGGGTTGAGGATGAAGACCTTAAGGGGCGAAAGGATCTTCGGGATACCCTTATGATTACCATAGACGGCGAGGATTCAAAGGATCTTGACGATGCGGTAAGCCTTGAAAAAATCGGGGATAAATATAAGCTTGGAGTTCATATAGCAGATGTTTCCCATTACGTTACGGAAGGGTCAAATCTTGACAAAGAGGCTTTAAACAGGGCTACAAGCGTGTATTTTGTAGACAGGGTGATTCCCATGCTTCCCGTAGAGCTCTCAAACGATATCTGCTCTTTGAATGCCGGAAGCGACAGGCTTTCTCTAAGCTGTATCATGATTATTGACGGCAAGGGCAAAATAACGGATTATGATATTTGCGAATCTGTTATAAACGTGGATTACCGCATGACATATACGGATGTAAACCGTCTGCTTAAGGGTGCGGGAAAACGAAAAAGATATGCCGAGGTTTTGGATATGATAATGCTTATGGGAAAGCTTTCCAAAATCCTTCACAAATCCAGAACCCGCCGGGGATCCATAGATTTTGACCTTCCCCAGACAAAGGTTTATCTTAATGATGACGGTTTTCCGGAAAAGATAGTGCCGTATGAGGCAAATGATGCTACCTGGCTTATAGAAGAATTTATGCTGGCTGCAAATGAAACCGTAGCGGAGGATTTTTGCCTTAGGGAGGTTCCCTTTGTATACAGAAATCATGAAAAGCCCGCATCGGAAAAAATAAGCGCACTTTCGGAATTTCTGGCAAATCTTGGATATGGAATAAAGCTGTCAAAGAAAGATATTCACCCCGGGGAGCTTGCAAGGCTCCTTGATAAGTCTAAGGGGCGTCCCGAGGAGAGTCTTATACAGATGATGACATTGCGCTCTATGCAAAGAGCTGAATATTCCCCTGCCTGCAACGGGCATTTCGGACTTGCGGCAAAATATTACTGCCATTTCACATCTCCCATACGAAGGTATCCCGATCTTCAGATACACAGGATCATAAAGGAGACCTTAAAAGGCAGGATGGATGAAAAAAGGGCGGCTCATTATGAAAAGATTCTGCCGGGAGTTTCAAAGAGAAGCTCTGAGATGGAAAGACGCTCGGATGAAGTCGAGAGGGAAACTGTTCGCATGAAAATGTGCGAATACATGGAGCTTCATGTGGGAGATGAATATGACGGAGCGGTAGGCTCCCTTACATCCTGGGGAATATATGTGATGCTTCCCAAAAATACAATAGAAGGTCTTATACGTTTTGAAAATCTTACCGACGACCATTACAGATATGATGAAAAACGAATGGAGGTACGGGGAGAAAGGCACGGCAAAATATACCGGATAGGAGATAAGATCCGCATAAAGGTGCTTGATGCGGATAAAGACAGCAGAAGTATTGATTTTGTACCCGTTGGAGGAAAGAAGCGTGGCAAAGCAAAAGGAAAGCGGTTTAAAGCTCGTAGCAAATAATAAAAAAGCATATCATGATTATTTTATAGAAGAAAAGATCGAAGCGGGGATTGCGCTTGCGGGAACGGAGGTCAAGTCTCTTCGTCAGGGTAAATGTTCTGTAAAAGAAGCGTTTATCCGCATAGACAACGGACAGGTTACCATATACCAAATGAATATATCTCCTTATGAACAGGGAAATATTTTTAACAAAGATCCTATCCGTCCCCGGAGGCTCCTTCTCCATAAGAAGGAGATATTGAAACTTTCTACGAAAATAAAGGAAAAGGGATATACTCTCGTGCCCTTGAGAGTTTATTTTTCCGGAAGCTATGCAAAGGTAGAGATAGGTCTTGCCAAGGGCAAGAAGCTTTATGACAAGCGGGAGGATATTGCCAAAAAGGATCAGATGCGCGATATTCAAAGGGCTCACAAGGAAATGCAAAAATATTAAGAAAATATTACAAAAATATTAAAAATACTTTACAAACACTAAATAGTGGTGTATAATTTTTCCTGCTTGAAGGGTTGTTCTGGCGGCAGCATTTCAAGCAGGGCTCACAGAGTCTTAAGGTCGTTTAGGCCGCGTAGAGGATTATCTGTCCTTTACGTATCCCCATAATTAAAATTAAATACGAGGTGGTTTGGCATATGATTTTTGCAAAGAATCAATTTGCCCTTAGTGTCCTTAGCTATTGCAGCGCTCTTTTAAAAGACGGAGCTATGAGCGGCTACGGAAAAGAAAAAGCAAACGAAATGCTTTTTGAATTCGATGATGCCGAGGAAAAATATCCCTGCCTTCTTGTATATATCACCCACAGAATGATATACGCAAAGAGCATTACGGGATGTGATTTTTCCCGGGGGATCGAATTTTTGGAGGAATATTGCGTTTTTCTTAAAGAAAGGGCAGAAAAAGGAAAAATACATCCTTTTTTAAAAAAGAAAAGAAAAAAAGCCGGTAACGTAAAGAAAGACAGCTGTATGACGGAGGCTTTCTTTTTGGAGTGGGCTCTTGAAGCTTCAATAGTATCCGAAAAGAAAGGGATAAGGGAAGGTATAAGGCTGCTTAACGAAAAGGTGCCGGGATTGCTTGCCGGGGATATCAGCGGTTTTATTGAAGAGATTAACATAAAACCCTACGCTGCGGAGCCTTACGAAGCTTTTGCCCGGAGGCTTAATGTACCGGGAGGTAACGAGGTACTTAAGATGTTTTTTGAGAGTGCTTCGGGGAATGATGAGGGATGCACTAAGGGGGTGCTTCCGATCCTTAAAAAATTTTATATGGAAGATACGGTAAAAAGCTTAAGCTCAAAGCCGGTGCGTAAAAAATCTTACAAAAAGGCAGCTTTTACAGCAGCAGTTATAGTTTTTACCATGCTTGTTACGGGGGTGCTTTCGGGGGTTTATCTGACTTCCAAAAAGAAAACCGACAATACGGAAAAGCTCCAGAAGACCTTATCTATTGAGGCGTCAAACGCTGTGAAAAGCGCTTTATCAAAGGCATATTACGAAAGCTCTCTTTCAGATGAGGATCTTACGGCATATTTTGTTCTTGAATTGATGGCGCTTAATACGGAAGATACACAGCTTTGTGTAGATGTAATGGAGTCTGATGCCCAAAGAGGCGTTCTTTCCGTAAGCGTAAGCCTTGAAAAAAGGGGAGATATTCCATTCGGCCTTTTGGACACGGAAGCATCTGTTCATCTTACGGCAACGTATTTAGAAGCTGCGGATGTGTCTGCGTCTTTTCTTGAATGCAGGACAAAGGATAAAGTAATAGACGATGCCCAGGATTATGATTACAGTAACGGGATTCTGGAGGTGCCCGGCGGGACGGATAAAAAATCCCAAACATCCGGAAGCAAAGAGTCAAATACGAAAGAACCTGCGCAAGCCGACGAACCCGCGCAGGCCGAAGAACCCGCACAGACCGAAGAATCTGCGCAGGCCGGGTCTGCAGATGCTGATCAAACAGCGAATGTAACTAAAGAGCCTGCACAGGCCAAAGAACCGCAAAATCCCGATGAAAGCGGGGATGCGAAGGAACAGGATTTATACAGTCCGAAGACTTCATCGGTGAAAATTAATTTTATTAAAACAAAAAGCTTCAGGTTTGATGCGGATACGGTATGTGATTTTGGAAAACGTTATGCCGGCATTTTGGAAATGAGTGAAGGCGCTAAAAAAGAAGCGGCAAAAAGAGAGATTATTAAAGAGTTTTATGAAGCCGTCTTTTCTGGCGGAGGACGGACATCGGAACAATTAACAGGGGAACAAATAACGAAACAGGAGGAATTAAATGGGGAACAAAGGAAATAAATTGAAAAAAGCAGCAGCGTATATGATTACTTTTGTCGTAACATTGGGAGGATGGACAAATCCTGTCACTATGATGCCCGGGGGCTTTGACATGATGGTGTATGCCCAAAGCGCAGTCTATCTTGAAAACGGTGTTCTTAATGTAAATGGGGAAGGAGAGGTGTCGGCGGAGGATGTAAACGAAGCCATAGGCAGGCAAAGCGTTGACAGCGAGGATTATACGGTGAATGAAGTGGTTATAGGGGCTGATGTTACCGGTATAGGCGATAAGGCGTTTTACAATCTTAAATCCTGCAAAAAGCTAACTATCCCCGGTAATGTTGAAAAGATAGGGCAGCTTGCATTTGCAAATATGTCTTCTCTTGAAACCGTAATATCAAACAGCAATGCGCCGGCTGTGGATCTGTCATACAAAGAAAGCGATGAATATAAGGAAGATAGCGCTATACATGATGAAAAGGCGGGACAGTCCATGTGGTTTCTGGGAGATAATTCTATTAAGACAAAGGATGCTGTAAAGGGGAGCGGAGTAGCTTCCCAGCTTGAAGGATGCCATACGGAAGAATATACGGCAAAGCTCGTTTCATCGGAAAGCCAAAGGTATTTTGATGCAAAGATTTCGGATAAAGAAGAGAGTATTTGTGATGAATCCGGAGATGCAAGTGCTTCGCGATATGATAACGTTTCCGTAAGCAGCCTTGATGAAAGTGAATATTTAAATGAGAGTAAGGCGACAAATACAAGGTATACGGGATTTTCCGATACAGAAAGCTATAGTACATCAGGACCTTCATCTGTTTCCAGATACGGAAGCATGACTTTTACCGGTTCCTCTGATTCAAGTTATACTTATATTTTTAACGGACGGCTTTACAGAAAAGATGCTTTGCAAACATTAAGTGAAAGTACAACCGAAATGACAAGTCTTTACAGAACTACTATATCGGCGTATCTTGTATATACCAATATATATACAAACGATACATCAACCAGGACAATTTCGGCAACAGGGACCGGGGTGACTAAAAGTATATCGGTATCAACTGCAAATCAAAATCTCAACAGTGCAGTTTCAAAGATAATCAACGTATATATGGTCTATTGCACTTGCACGGTGACGGGAACAGGCAGCGACAAATACACGGGAACTACAGGCACAGTAACGGGGACCGGCAGTGAACAGTATACGGATGACGACTACAATCTTGCGTTAAATATAGCAAGAAACGCAGCCTATAGCTGTGCTTTGTCAAAAGCAACGTCAGCGGCAAGCTCCGCTGTATATTATACAGCAAGCGCATCCTGCACCATGAAGACTTCCTATACGGATAATTATGATAATTCGACAAAATCTGCTTCATTTACGGGAAGCTCCGGCACAAAGACTGCCTTAAGTACATCGGGACTTCTTGACAGCGCAAAGTCCACAGCAAGGGCAAATGCCGTATCTTCATTAAATGCATATAAGAACTCTTTATCTTCGGCAAAATATTATAAAGCATCATCCACCGGAAGGGTTACCGTAAGCGCAGATGATGGATTTACCGCAGAGACATATAAGGCAACCTATACGGGAGATTCAGTTACATTAAAATCAACGGTATCCGAAGATAATGCCCTCATCCTTGCCAGAAAGTCTGCCTATGCAGGCGCCTTGAGCAAAGCAAACAGCGGCATAAACTGGCTTAAAGAGCAAATTTATTATATTGCAAATATAAGATGCGGATTGGCGATTAATGCATATGACGATCTTTTGGAAGAGGATGCGCAAAAAGTCATATATTCCGATTATAAAACGGCAACGGATGCGGATTCATATGAAAATGCGAAAGATACAGCGTTTGAGAGCGCATATGAAGAAGCGTTGGCAAGAGCCGAAGAAGCTTTTGAAGATATGGAAAGCAAGGTTTACATAAAGTATAAGCATGTGTATACATATAAATATGTTGAGCACAAAAGCGATTCTTCATCCGATGATATACAGGATGATAATGACGATACTGATACTACGGAGGATAGCTCTTCAGGGGAGATAACAGGAACCGGCACAACGCAATCATCTGCATCGGAAACCGGCTCATCCGGGGGAAGTGCATCGGATTCGACGGGTTCTTCGGAGGCATTCGCAGGTACGGCAACGGGCGTGTCGCAAACGGCAGATTCTTCCGATAAAGCGGCAAATTCGGATTCTGCGACCTGCTTTAAATCCGACGGGCTTAATTATAAAATAGTCAGCTCAAAGTCTATGACAGTAAAAGTGACAGGTCCTGTGGATGCTTCTGTTAAGAAGGTCTCAATCCCCGATACGGTTAAAAGCAAAGGAAAAAAATACAAAGTCATATCCGTAGGCACGGAGGCGTTTAAGAATTGTAAAAAGCTAAAGAGCGTTACGATAGGTAAGAATGTGTCTTCTGTGGAAAGCGGCGCATTTGCCGGATGCAAGGCATTAAAGGATGTAAAGATAAATTCTTCAAAGCTTAAAAAGATTGCATCAAATGCTTTTAAAAGTGACAGCAGACTTAAGGGACTTACGTTAAGCGCAAAGAAATATAAGGCCGTAAAAGCAATGTTCAGAAAGGCGGTGAGAAAGTCCGGTTCTGCCTGCGTAAAGGTCATGGAAGGAAATACAGGGAGATTTTGTCTTTTCATTTCTCTTTAAATGTGTTATAATTCCTTGGCGCATTTTGTAAGATGCGTCAAGGAAGCGTATTTACGCTATATCAGGAGGTAGATTATGAAGCACGTAAAGACACTTAACACCAAGAGACTTCAGCAGACAGTTAAAAAGGGTGGCTGCGGCGAATGCCAGACATCCTGCCAGTCTGCATGCAAGACATCCTGTACCGTAGGAAACCAGAGCTGCGAAAAGACTAAATAAAGACTGATTCAGACAGTCTTTCCTTAAACGCTCCGTCTGTCGGGGTGTTGGTTTTTGGTTTACATAAGACTTCTATAAAGGGGTCGGAATCCCTGACAGGGGTTCTGACCCTGTGTTGCGGTTATGGTACATTGTTATAAGAACAACGGATACAATATAATACTGGATGTAGAAAGCGGCGCCGTGCATGTGGCAGACGATGTACTTTATGATGCAGTCTGTCTCTGGCAGGAAGAAGAGCCTTCCTGCGTAAAGGAGATTTTGACACAAAAGTACAAAGCGGAGGATGTGGATGAAGCTATAAGCGATATTAAGGAGCTTATAGATGAGAGGGCTTTATTTACTGAGGATGAATACAGGAATAATCCCGCTATAAATAAAGTCGATACGAATCCCGTCGTAAAGGCGCTTTGCCTTCATATAGCCCATGATTGCAACCTTGCCTGTACATATTGTTTTGCGGGAGAGGGTGAATATCACGGAAGACGGGCTCTTATGGATTTTGAGACGGGAAGGAAGGCTCTGGATTTTCTTGTGGCTAATTCGGGCAGCAGGAGGAATCTTGAGGTAGACTTTTTCGGCGGCGAGCCCCTTATGAATTTTGATGTGGTAAAGCAGCTTGTAAAATACGGCAGAAGCATCGAAAAGGAGCACGACAAGCGGTTTCGCTTTACCCTTACTACAAACGGCCTTTTGCTTAATGACGAGATTATGGATTTTGTCAATGAAAATATGCATAATCTTGTGCTTAGCATTGACGGGCGAAAGGAAGTCCATGACAGGATGAGACCTGCCAGGGGCGGCAAGGGAAGCTATGATGTGATCTTGCCAAAGATTATGTCTGCGGCAAAGAAAAGACAGGGCAGATCTTATTATGTCCGGGGCACATATACCCACTACAACACCGATTTTGCAGCGGATGTGCTGCATCTTGCAGACCTTGGCTTTGACCAGATATCGGTAGAGCCTGTGGTTGCACCGGATGATTGCGGATACGCCATAAAGAAAGAAGATATCCCCGCTCTTTTCGAACAATACGATATCCTTTCAAAGGAGCTTATAAAACGCCGGAAAGAGGGCAGAGGCTTTAATTTCTTTCATTTTATGATAGATTTGGAAGGCGGTCCCTGCGTATATAAGCGTCTTAAGGGCTGCGGCTCCGGTACGGAATATCTGGCGGTTACGCCTTGGGGCGACCTTTATCCATGTCATCAGTTCGTGGGGAACGAAGAATTCCTTATGGGAAATGTGGATGAGGGGGTAACAAGGACTGATATAAGGGACAGCTTTGCTGCCTGTAATGTGTTCTCAAAGCCCGAATGCGCAGATTGCTTTGCCAGGTATTATTGCAGCGGCGGGTGCGCCGCAAACGCATGGAATTTTACAGGAGATGTAAACGGCAATTATGCCATTGGATGTGAATTGCAAAAGAAAAGGATAGAGTGCGCTATAATGATTAAAGCAGCATTA
>CAJOQM010000009.1 GCA_905236845.1 uncultured Lachnospiraceae bacterium
AATGTACTTACAAATATCAACTTATCAAGGTTCATCTGAGCCTATTTTTTAGACTCGGTTTTTTCATACGTCACTTGACACTATCATTTTTATGGGATGCCGCACCCGGGGCATAATGCTCCGGCGGCTTTTCTTCAGTAGCGCCGGGATGCCGCACCCGGGCTGTCATACGCCGGCGGCCTTTCTTTTATCTGCGTGCTGACTCACCAGATCCTCCAGCGTGATGCCGTCCAGATAATCGTTTATTATCTCATCGAGCTTTGCCCACACGGGAAGCGTCGCACAGTCCGCCTGCCTCTCGCAGGGGTTTTCATCCCCCTCCAGGCACGCCACCGGGGCAAGAGAACCCTCGGTGACTCTTAGAATTTCGCCCAGGGTATATTCTGAGGGCTTCTGCGAAAGCTTATATCCTCCGTGCCTGCCGGCCTTCGTATCCAACATCTTTGAGCTGTTCAGCGCAGGGAGTATCTGCTCCATGTACTTTATGGAAAAATCCTGCCGCTCGGCAATATCCTGCAGGGAAATATATTCATCCCCTCCATGCTCCGCCAGATCCAGCATTAAACGCAGTGCATAGCGACCTCTTGTTGATATGATCATTAGTCTTCCTCCTTGGGTGATGGTTTCGCTCTTTCCGGAGTTTTTGAGTTTTCCCGGCGCAATTCACCTACCGATGCAGTAGGGGAATTATATACCTATTCACCTACTATGTCAATAGGTTTTAAAATATATGATTTCACTTTACACATTCTTTTGTATGTGTTACTATTTCGTTGAAGCAGTTTCGTGCTTAAACAGCCAGCGGATTCCGCCGGTTTTATACCCATTACCATGATAACGTTTAACTATATCGAGGCATAATCGCTGTGCCGGTAGATAATTGCAGCGGCTATTGCGCTGGATTCTCACAAATCAGCATAATGTGGGCGTTATGTAAGAAATACTTGCCCGACCGATGACATGCCATCT
Source organism: uncultured Lachnospiraceae bacterium (assembly GCA_905236845.1). Taxonomy (GTDB): domain Bacteria; phylum Bacillota; class Clostridia; order Lachnospirales; family Lachnospiraceae; genus RUG14243. Next base: position 970 of record CAJOQM010000009.1, read on the forward strand.
ACCCTTTTTCTTACATATCGCAGGTTTAACCAGAAATGTAAGAAATTTTATGGCACCTACCGACCTTAACGATGTCGCAGAGGATCTTGGGGGCTGAAAATTTCTTACATTTTCGCAGATACTTTGTGTTTATAAGAAAATCACAGATTCCGGCGCTGACAGAAGAAAATTTTTTCTTACATTTTTACCGTATTAACTTAATTTATAAGAAAGGACTCCAATATGAACGAAAACGCTTTCTACAAACTGGTATCAGATACAGCAGACGAGTACACTCGTATCCTTGCGGAGGTGCAAGCGAGCCTAAAAAAGGCACCGGAGGGCAACCTGCATATTATAAAGAAAAACGGGAAGCCTTACTATTACCTGCAAAAGCGTATCGCAAAGAACAAATACGCACTGACATACATCCCAAAGAAGAACCGGAAGCTCTTAAGTGCACTGGCGCAGAAAAAATACGACAAAAAAATACTGCCTATGGTTAAGGAAAACCTAAAGGCAATAAATGAGCTTTTAGACAATTATGAATTTGGCCTGCTCGAAGAAGAATATAACATCATCTGTAATCCCGACGACTACTGTATAGATGTTTTCCACAACAGCGTGACAAACATATTAAAGGCGTGGAAAGAGGAGGTTTACCCGGAGAATGACCGCCACAATGAGAATAAAATCTTCGAGACCGAAAACGGCGAATGGGTGCGGTCAAAATCCGAGATGATTATCGCAAACGCCCTGCGTGCGCAAAGCGACAGCCTGCTGTATAAATACGAGCGGCCGCTTAAGATGCGTACGAAAAACGGGATGTATACCATATATCCGGACTTTACCATCATAAACATTCACACCGGCAGGATATATTTCTGGGAGCACTTTGGAATGATAGGCGACCCCGAATATACCGGCAACGCCATAGACAAAATCAACACATTTGCACAAAACGGCATCTCAATGGGCAAGAACCTGTTTATAACATTTGAATGCCAAAATCACCCCTTAAGCACACAATGCATGCGGGATGTCATAGAACAAATGCTATAACGCCGGGCAGACAAATCCTCCGCCCGGTATAGGCGGAGGATATTTCTTATGCCATATGAAGCATGCGGACAGCCTGCGGCTTATCTGTGATTAGTACTCATAAGCATCGAGGCTGTCGGGATCCTCCACCAGATTCACCTCTACGCCGTATTCCCCAAATATCTGCTCCAGGCTGTCAAATGAACCGCAGTAAAGCCTGGGGATGCCAGTATCCTGCCGGTTCCCCCTGTTACGTTGATGAGCGAGCTGGTAACAGCCGCCATGCCGCTTGACAAAGCCACAGCCGCAGTAGCGCCGGGATGCATAGCCGCAATCCTCGCCTCAAATATATCCGTCGTGGGGTTTGACACTCTGACGTAGAGATCGTCCTCGCTGTTAAAAGCAAACATATCAAGGCCGCTCAAGGCCGCGCTCTATATTGTTAAGCTCGAAAGCTACAGTCTGGTATATGGGCACCGATATTGCCCGGTTGTGATCTGCCGGGTTGTACCCTGCGTGTACCTTTGCTGTATCAAATCTGTTGGTTGACATAATATTTATCCTTCCTTATCTTAAAGCAAACTGCGATTACAAAAATCCGGATGCTTATTTAAGACTCCGGATTATGTTTGATAAGATGCAAATACCTTAACACCAAATATTCAGTTTGAAAATTCGTTTGATTTTATCGTCTGTGATAAGAATTGCTTTATGCTGTCTTGGGAGTAAATATTGAGGAGGAATTCTTATAAATTGCTATATATGAGTGATATATAAGAAATTCCTCACCGGCAATCAGGTGGTGAAGACAACTTTTTCTTATATATTACCGAATTCAAAATAGAATGTAAGAAGATTTGTCTCTTAAAGCAACAATTTATACCTGGACAGGCGACTCACAAGCCATAATATTCTTACATTTGCCCTGCTTTAAGACATTTGTAAGAAAATCATAAATTTCAACCGATAAGCAGACAGGATTTTTCTTACATTTCATCTTTCTGACATACATATGTAAGAAAACCCGAAAAGATAATTCTATCAAACAAATTAGAATTGAATCAACGTCAGCCCCAGATAATCTGTGATATACCCCTGTATATCGCATCCGCAAGCTGCAGGTGCCCTTCTTCGTTTAGATGCTCATCATCTGCTGCATCCGCCTTTGCATAATCCGAAGCTGCAAGGAAATTAACGCCCCACCTTTGGGCGATATTTGCATAAACATCCTTCAGGGTGCGACTGACCCGGACGGACTCCTCGCAAAATTCCGGATCCTTTTCCGGGTGCCACACATCATCCCCAAGATGAATCGGGGAAATCAGCAATATTTTCTCTGCGGGAACAAATCTGACAAGCTCATCCAAACAACGCTCCATGCCCTTGCCTATAATATATTCATTCGCCCCGAACAGCCTCTTGCAGTCATTTGTGCCCAGCATAATTATGGCGGCATCAAGGGGCTGCTCGGTTTCGAGAATCCTAGGAAGGCTGTCGAGCCCCCGCCTGCCGGGGCGCAGAGCATCCTCAAAGACCGTGGTCCTTCCACACAGACCCTCTTCTATAATGCGGCAATCTGAAAGCCTCGTTTCAAGGATTCCCGTCCATCTTTTTTCGTATGGGAAACGTTCATGAGTTTTTGTGCCGGGGACATAGCCCCAGGTATTTGAATCTCCGAATGCAAGTATAGATTTCATAATGCCATGCCGACGGCGACAGACAGTCCAGACCTATGACTATATCGCTGCCCGCACCGCCGGCGCTCCTTTCTTTATGATAAGCATATCTTATCACAGGAAAAGCGCAGTGAAAATGTGATTGAATTTATCGTTAGGGATAATTAAAGGTTATCACAAATAGCCTTGTGGTGATTTTGCTTTAATCAGCGTTTTCTTATACTATCTCTCAAGAGTATGTAAATCCCGTAAATTGATTTGGATAAAAAAGCAGGCGCATTATCATATAGAAAGTCTGCCATCCGTACTTTTGTATCACATTTTCTTATATCAATATTTCTTCTGATTCTTTTTATAACCTTATCAAGTTTTTTCATATATTCACTGTCTTTTCTCTCCGGTGGACAGAGCGGTGAAATATGATTCCAACAGATAACTGTAAAGATGTGCCCGGAGCATATTCATATCATTCCCGTCAAAATATTCCGGTGTATGAGAGCGAATATATCCAACACCATGTTTATGTGCAAGCATCCTGTCTTTAAGGTTTTTAACCGTATAAGACCGGGTTATGCTGCCTTTTCTTGTACGGCGCATAACCAAAGCCTCATCCAGAACATAAAACCTCTCTGCTTTCCCGATAATATCAAGAATCAGGTCAATATCTTCAAAATTCTGTCCTTCCCTGAATCTTAAATTATTCCATATATGTCTCCTGTACAATTTATTCCATGCCGTTGCACAGATTTTCCCCTGAAGCCGTATTTTGAAAGCTTCTTTTTTATTGTAGAGACCTTCTCTGTCCGACCCACAGGATACGAATTTACCTTTTTTGTCGATTATGCCCTGATTCATCCTGTGCTCGCACTCATACTCAGCAAAATTACACTCTGCAATATCTGCATCGTACCTAAGCATGGCGTCGAGCATTTTTTGCAGCATATCACTGCAAAAAGCATCATCCGAATCCAGAAATGCAATCATATCACCGCAACATATATCAAGCCCGGAATTTCTGGCTGCACTCAGCCCCCGTTTATACGGTGAACAACTTTTATTCTGGTGTCCTTTTGCGCATATTTATCACATATTTTACCGGAATCATCCGTAGAGCCGTCATCCACCAGAATTATTTCCAGATTGGAATATGTCTGGTTTATCACGCTTTCGACAGATTCGGAAAGATACTTTTACACATTGTAAACAGGTATAATGACACTGATAAGTATATTCGAGTCCATTACATACATTCCTTCCCATTTTCCCCATCACAGTATCCTCATATCACATAACTGTCGGGCCAGGCTTTACAGATAAGAGCAAGGCCGTATTCTTTCGCAGTTTCAAAAGCAGCATCCGTAGGGACGGACTTGCTTATAAGCACGGGGATGCCTGCCCTTATCACCTTTTGCACCATGTCAAGAGGAACCCTTCCCGTGGTATAAAGAATGCAGTCTTTCGGGGATGCTTCGCAAAGGAGCATATGCCCCACCGCCTTATCAAGGGCGTTGTGGCGGCTGATATCTTCAAAGCCTGCAATTTCCCTGCCGGAAGACTTTCCCGGAAGGCTGATATAGCAGCTGTGGGTTCCGGAGGTAGTTTTATGCAGGACAGAATCATTTTTAAAATATTCCGCAAGCTCAAATATTTGGGCTGGAGCCGGCGTAACCTCCGGAAGTTTTTTCAAATCCTTTTCCAGTCCATTTTGCAGAAGCTGCACATTACCCGTGCAACAGGTGGGTTCCGTGCCGTCGTAGGCTTTTGCGTTAAATTCACGGGCGAGAGTAACCTCTGCCAGATTTCCCTTCCCGCAGATGAAAATCCTCTCCACATCATGAACGCCGTCAATAAGCCCCTCGGTGTACAGCCTCCCCAGCACAAGCTCCGGCAAATGCTCCGCCGTGCACGAAAGACGAAACGCCGTAAGACCGTTTATGATAATCTCCATGAAATGCTCATGAATTATAAGGTCTTCAATAAGGCTTTTGCTGCCATCAGGGCGACAAACTTCCCCCGTAACACTTTCTGTCGTCTTAAGATTATCGGCTTTATTTGTCAGATCCATCCTTATACCTCGCATGGTCTCCGCGGCTTTGCACCACTTCATAGCCCGCATTTGAGACACGAAGGAACATGCAGCGAATGCACTCCGCCGCCTCGTCTCCCGTGCAGATTTTGTTGTCGTAAAGGAGATATTTTCCCCTAACGTCCGTAGGGGACAAATTCGGCATAATAACATTAGCACCTGCCCGAAGCCCCTTCTCCCGCCCAAGGGGGTCAATGGTGCCAAGGGCCGTCGTCGCAGGAAGCAATACATCAGGCAAAAGCAGGCGGATAACAGCAAGGAGCCGTAAGGTCTGCTCTACGGTGCCCGCAGCTTCATCCGCATAAGGCGTATCATGATGAGGGATAAAGGGACCGATTCCCACCATATGGGGCTTAAAATCCCTAAGGAATTTCAAATCCTCAATAATATGCTCCGTCTTTTGCCCGGGGGAGCCCAGCATCATGCCGCACCCCACCTGATAGCCGATGTCCTTAAGGTCCCGGAGACATTGCATCCTGTGTTCAAAGGACATTTCCGAAGGATGAAGGAGCTTGTAATGAGCTTTATCTGCGGTCTCATGGCGAAGAAGATATCTGTCCGCACCGGCATCAAAAAACCTCTGATAACTCTCCTTTTCCTTTTCCCCTATTGATAGCGTAATAGCGCAGTCAGGATGCCGCTTCCTGATATTCCGGACAATAGAAACCATCCTGTCATCTGTAAAATACGGATCTTCACCCCCCTGAAGAACAAAGGTCCTAAAGCCAAGGTCGTAGCCCATATCGCAGCAGGATAATATATCCTCCTCCGTCAGGCGGTATCTTTCGGCGTTTTTGTTATCCCTTCTGATACCGCAGTAATTACAGTTATTTTTGCAATAATTCGTATACTCGATGAGCCCGCGAAGATACACTTCCTTGCCGTAATATTTCTCCCGGACCTCCCGGGCCTTTTCCCATATATATTCGTCAAACCCGGGCTCTTGACATAGCAAAACACACGAAAACTCATCGTCCGCGAGATTTCCCGTATCACGCAGTTTATCAACCAAATCCTTTTCAGCCATTTGATACCTCCGCTATGATTCCACCGCCTATAAGGCAATCATCATCATCATAAAATACGGCCGCCTGTCCGGGAGCCGCTGCCCTTACGGGCTCATCAAACCTGATAAGCACCCGGCCGTCTCCGTTATCACTTATGAGAGCCTTGCTCCCGGAGTCTCTGTAACGCACCTTGACAGTACATGGCGTATCTTCGTTAAGGGCGCTTATGCTCATAAGATTTACATCTTCACAGATTACCCGGTTCGAATATAGCTCATTTTCCTTTGCCAGCACTACTTCGTTGCTGCAGGCTCTTATTTCCTTTACAAAAATGGGATAGCCCATGGCAATCCCAAGACCTTTCCTCTGGCCCACCGTGTAATGGATGATGCCCTTGTGCTCGCCTAAAATATTGCCGTCAATATCAACGAAATTCCCGGGCCCTGCCACATCATCGGGGGCATTTTCTTCTATATATTCAGCGTAGCTTCCTTCGGGCACAAAGCATATCTCCTGGGAATCAGGCTTCCCTGCCACGGGAAGGCCTGCGCTTTTAGCAATCTCCCTTACCTCGTCCTTGGTAAGCTTTCCCAAGGGCATAAGGGTAGAAGCTATCTGCTCCTGGGTAAGCTCGTAGAGCATATAGGTCTGATCCTTGTGGATATGGTCAGCTTTCCTAAAAGTGAACCTTCCGTTATCAAGCTTTACGACATTAGCATAATGGCCGGTGGCCACGAAATCCGCCTGCATATTGCGGGCGGTCTCTATCAGCTTTCCCCACTTCAGATTCCTGTTGCAGCCCGTGCAGGGATTAGGGGTGCGACCGGATATATATTCCCTTATAAAAGGCTGCGTCACCTTCTCCTTAAATTCCGCTATGCAGTTAACCACATAATATGGGATATCAAGAGCCTGTGCCACCACCTGCGCATCGTCAATCTCGCAGCATCTGCTGTCCTTTCCGTCCTTTGAAAGCCACGTGCGCAGGGTCACTCCTATCACGTCATACCCTGCCGCTTTCATAAGATATGCGCAGACAGCGCTGTCCACGCCCCCTGACATCCCCACTATTACCTTTGCCATTACAAATATCTCCTAATGCATTATAGGTCGCCGGAAGAATATAATGTAAACTATTTCATCAGCAAAATTGTGCAAAAATAAGCAGGGCGTAAAGCGCATTCCGAGCGAAAGCGTCCCTGCGTTTTTGTATAATTTTGCTGATGGAATGTCCACAGTTTCAACCCGGCGACCTTATCATACAATTATAGCCCCGCAAAAGCAAGATACAGATATTTAATTTTTTCGGGATCTTCGACATAGGTGTGGGGATGCTCTTTCCCTTCATAGACAAGAGCGCCCTCCTTGTACACCAGGAGCCTGTTTAGGGGGACATCCATCCAGGCACCGTCATCAAGAGATGTGGTGGAAATAATCGTATGACCGGGGCGTTCGCTAAGCATAAGCGTCCCGGGCGCATTCGTATGAACATACATATATTCCCCGTCATAGAAAATAAGATTAAGCTTGTTTTCGGGAGCAAGTCCCGCAATAAGCTCGGACAAGAGGTCAAGCCTTGCGTTTACCTCAAAGAGACTAAAATCCTTCAAGAACCGGCGGTTCATCTTGTCCACAAGATACAGCAATATCCTCTCGCTGTCCGTAGCCCCGCTCTGCTCGTATTGATAGGGGCTAAGCTGCGGCGCCTCAAAGATAGTGCCGTTGTGGATAAGAGTCCAGGTTCGCCCGGATTCATCGGTCTTTACGAAGGGATGGCAGTTGCCGTATTCGATATTGCCCGTGGTGGCGCGCCTTATATGGGCAAGGATAACCGGCGCTGAAAGATTTCCCTTAAGGCGGTTCTTTAGGTATGTACTCTTTCCCGCCTTTACCGGCTCTCTTTCCACGGACACATCATGCCCGTCAAAAAGCGCAAGCCCCCAGCCGTGGGGATGCTCGTCGCTATGGGAATAAAACTCCTTAAGAAGTTTCCCGGCGTCTATTGTTTTTTTCGAAGTCAGTCCAAAAATCTCGCACATAATCCAACCGCCTCTTATCGTCCTTATCCAATGCCTGCGCTGCCAGATTCAAGATATAATCCGCCCATTCGCAAGCCTTCCTGTCGTTATACAGCTTTGCTGCAAATCCGTATTTTTCTGCCTCGGCAAACGCCCAGCAAGCATCGGTTTCGTCGAGGTTTTTAAAATCTTCATTTAACTTCTCTAAATTATCCTTGGAATAGAAAAGCCCCTTAATCAAAGCCATATATCCTACAGCCCTCTTAATGGGAACACTATCCGCTATGCGGATTTCGATATATTTCTTAACCCGCATATGAAAAAATCCCATGGAAATAATATGCTCAATAAGGGAAGTTTGGCGCTCCTTATCTGCCCCGTCAAAGTCCAATGCCCCTTCATTTATTAAATCAAGAGCAGACTTATCCCCTACATGAAGGGTTTCTCCCTCATCCGTAAGCAATATAAGGGGCGTATTAAGGATAACATCCGCAGCCGTCCCGTATCCGAATCCGTCCTCTCCCGAGCCTGGGATAAAGCCCGTGCGGGCGCTGTCCAAATCTTCCCACTCCTGGATTCTCAAAAGGTGCTTCTTCTCCGGATGCTCTTTAAGCGTTGCATCCCAATCCGCTTTGCTTTCCATAAGAAGCGCTATTATGGGAGATAGATATGTTAGAGCCCGGAGCTTTTTAACCATATCCTCTTCAGAAGAAAAATCCACAGAAATCTGGGTCGACGCCGACGCCCTCATCATGTATTTCCCGTATTTCCCCCTGCTTTCAAAATGCTCATTCATATATTTATAGCGCTTCTTCGGAGAAAGGGGGATATCGTCCGGAGTAATGGTGCCATTTTCTACCAGAGGGAGGTTTTCATACTCGGCCATATGATAGCCGGCATCCGCAAACACCTTATCCCATAGCTTTCTAAATTCTGTATAAATCCTCTCGATCTTAGAAAGATCTTCATAAGGATCGATGCTGATTTCAAACTGACATGAGGGCTCTAAGGTAATAGTATATCCTTCCGCAAAATACCCCACCACATGACCATCGGTATATATAAGCCTTGCGCCCATAGATTCTCCCACAGACGCAATAAGCCCGGATATTTCATCAAACCCTATAGGCAGACCTTTATCATTAATGACAAGGTGCTCTATCTCCAATCCCAGGCTTTTAGAATCGGTCTCTCCGGATTTGATATAATTTATTATCTCATTCTTAATGCTCATACAGCCGCAAAACCCTTATCCAAATCTGCAATGATATCGTCAATATGCTCCGTACCTATCGAAAGCCGGATGGTGTTGGGGTTGATTCCCTGATCTCTAAGCTCCTCTTCAGTCAGCTGTGAATGCGTTGTGGATGCCGGGTGGATTACCAGGCTCTTTACGTCAGCCACATTTGCAAGGAGCGAGAATATATCGAGGGCATCTATAAACTTCCAGGCCTCTTCCTGTCCTCCCTTTATATCAAAGGTAAATATCGAGCCGCCTCCGTTGGGAAAATATCTCTCATAAAGAGCGTGGTCGGGGTGATCAGCCAATGAGGGATGATTTACCTTTTCTACCTGAGGGTGCCTGGTGAGGTATTCTACTACCTTCTTCGTATTTTCCGCATGGCGGTCAAGACGAAGGGAAAGAGTCTCTACGCCCTGAAGAAGCAGGAATGCATTAAAGGGCGAAATAGTAGCTCCCGTATCTCGAAGGAGAATAGCTCTTATAAAGGTAACAAAGGCCGCAGGTCCTACCGCATCATAGAAGGATACGCCGTGGTAGCTGGGGTTAGGCGCCGCAATATTGGGATATTTGCCGCTTGCCTTCCAGTCGAATTTTCCCGACTCAACGATAATGCCGCCCAAGGTAGTGCCGTGACCGCCGATAAATTTCGTAGCGGAGTGAACCACGATATCCGCACCATGCTCGATAGGACGAATGAGGTAGGGGGTCCCGAAGGTATTGTCAATAACCACGGGGAGACCGTGCTTGTGAGCAATCTCAGAAACTTCGTCTATATCGGGAATGTCGCTGTTGGGATTGCCCAGAGTCTCGAGGAATATCGCCCTGGTGTCGTCAGTTATGGCGCTCTCAACCTCCGAAAGATCGTGCACATCCACGAATGTAGTCTTTATCCCGTACTGGGGAAGGGTGTGGGCCAGGAGATTGTAAGTGCCGCCGTAGATAGTCTTCTGAGCTACGATGTGACCGCCGTTTGCCGCAAGAGCCTCGATAGCATAGGTAATAGCTGCTGCTCCGGATGAAAGAGCAAGTGCTGCGCTGCCGCCTTCAAGGGCCGCAAGCCTCTTTTCGAGGACATCCTGGGTGGAATTAGTAAGGCGTCCGTAGATATTTCCCGCATCTGCCAGACCGAAACGGTCTGCCGCATGCTTGCTGTTGTGGAATACATATGATGTGGTCTGATAGATGGGAACTGCCCTTGAGTCTGTTGCGGGATCCGCTTCTTCCTGACCTACGTGAAGCTGTAATGTTTCAAATCTGTAATCGCTCATGATAATACCTCCTTGGAAAGTGAATGCTTGTTTTTGTGATAAACGAATTCTATCACTGTCAGGAGGCTTTGAAAATTCAATAGATTTTATCACCTGTGATAATCTCCGGTTATCACAGGCGTAAAGGGCTATTTCTTAAGGATTTTAAGGCTTTCGTTAAACCGGCTTCTCTTCCGGGCGCTCTCAACTACCTTTGCGGTATTGGTGTTTCTGCCCAGCTTTTTGTTGTTTCTTACGAATCCCACATATGTGGAAATCCACAGGAAGGGCCAAGTGACTACATATTTGGAGGATTCGGGATGCTGGCGCTTCATTTCTCCGTGGAAAGCCTTAAAAAGATCGGCAAAAGAGCTTCCTTCAGCAAGTATCATCCTGCTCTTGTCGATCTGTCCGAATTCACCCGAATCAAAGACCTCGTTCATAAGCTCATCTACGGTTTCGTCCGAAATCTCTTCAAGGCACAGGAATTTCATTTTTTCGTAATCCGCACCAAGATATTTAACACATGCCATGGTTACGGCAGAAGTAAAAGTCTGTATCTTTGCGGTTTTAATCATATCAAGAAGTGAATCTTCAAGCGCCGCATCGAAGGGTTCATCAAAGAAATATTTCCAGTCTGCAAGAAGCTTTAATCCAAAGCCTTTGCGAACAAAGTGGTTTACCATATGTATCAAAAGAAAGAAGGCATGATAATCCTCTCTTAAGACGGGAAGAGTCATTCCGTCAATAATCTCCATCCCGACAGCCGCAGAAACCATGGCAGGGCAAAGAGATTGGAGATATTCATTTACACCAGGGTCTGAAAGCTCGTCGGCCATCCCCCTGTGAAGCTCAAGAAGAATACCCTTTTGTGAATTCGTAAGACCCACTTCATGCGGCGCATAAGACAGCTTGGGGGCTGTATACCCCCGCTTTTGCGCAAGCTCGATTGCCCTTTCCATATCCGACTCAAGCACCATAATATCTATATCTCCGGACTTTCGAAGCTCCGGCACGGGATAATACATAGCGGTAGAAGGTCCCTTAAGGACGGCACAGATAATATCATTTTCGTTAAGGAGATTCACTATATCCCTGGTCTCAAACCAGAGCCTGTAATTTACCGCCACTACCCCGCGGCAGTCCTTTTCGTAGAACCTGAACATATCCTCCGGCGGATCCCAGTTTTTAAGAGTATCATACACAGGTCCATAAACTCCCTGTACTCTCATGGAAGCATAAAGCGCCGCAAAATCCTGTACCTCGATATCCGAGGGTCTTTCGCTTCCATTTACAGCTTCCAAAATCCATTTATTTATTCTTTTTTGATATTCTTTTGGATTAGACATATTCCCACACTCCTTTTTAACGCTTCTTATGATACCACCAAAACTCATAATATGCTATACTGTAATCATGAAAGCTTTAAAACGTTTTTTAATCTTTATATTTATCCTGGCTGTCCTTAGTGCAGTCGCCCTGGGACTTTTTATCCGCTTCGGCGCAGACTATATACAAAAGCATCACAGGACCGCTGTGCTTACGCCTGCCGAATTTACGGAAAATGCCACGGAGCTGGATAATCCTATGTGCGGATGGTATCGAATCTATGCATATAC
>CAJOQM010000010.1 GCA_905236845.1 uncultured Lachnospiraceae bacterium
ATCATCCGAAAGAGAATCGACGTAATTTTGAGAATATTTGGCCAGAGTAGTACCGCTAAAAAGCTCTATAACTCTTTTATACGTGGTGACAGCCTTATCCGTATCCCCGTTTAATCTGTATGCCTGGGCAAGATTATAAAGGAGCTTTCCGCTTTGGTATTCCTCGTCTATCTCCACGGCAGCCTCATAATTTTCGATAGCTTCAGAATATTTTTTTTCCGAAAGAGCGCTGGTGCCATCGGAATAATAATCTGCTATCATAGTCTCTTTGATTTCTTCCGAAAGCTCATCATATATCTCTTTGGCATCATCCGAAAGCAGATCGGAATCTATTGCTTCAAAAGCTGCCATCGCCTTATCCTCATCTTCCTCCTGCATATATTTATAATACAAAGCAAGATTCCAATAGGCATTAAGCTTTTCTTCATCTTTGGCGTCTGCGGATTCGTATGCCGCTATGCGCTCCTCCAGATTCGAGATCTCATCCTCAAGAGATTTCATGCCTGTTTCCTGGGCCGCAAGCTGCTCGTTTGCCTCTGCCACAGTCTGGCTGGCCGCATTGTTTATGGCGTTTCTCATGCCGGGCACAACGAGGAAATACACCACAAGAGCCCCTATAAGCACGCCTACTATAAGATTAAGCATTACCGCTATAGGCGTGGAAAAATAATTCCCCAGAGGCTGTATTATGGTTTCGTTACCGTTACGGTAAGATATGCTTTCCTTTTTTTTGCGTCTTCCGGACTCTGCGCTTTCTTTGCGCCTCCTGTCAACTTCCGCCGCATATTTATGTGCCCCGGGACGCATCCTGTCTATCCTTAATGCAGCCTTGAATTCCTGCTTTGCCTTGTCATAGTCCCCTTGAGATGCATAAACAAGCCCCAGAACCTCATGTCCATCCACAAAATTCGGATTAAGAGAGAGCACGTTTTTCATCTGGAGAACAGCAAGATCATAGCTTCCCTGGGCAATATACCCAAGAGCCGCATTATATTTGCGAACCATCTGGGAAATCCTGTCGGCTCCCGCACCTTCTGTCACATCCTCAAGATATCTCTCGGCCTCGTTGTCACCGACCATAAGCGCCCTGCTAATGGACCACTCTTCTATGGCCTTTGTGATCTCTCCTGTCTCGTAATAAACAAGACCCAGAAGATTCCTTGCATCTATATGATTTTTGTTAAGGCGCAAGCACCTTGCAAGAAGCTCCTTTGCGCCTGTAAGATCTCTTTCCCTGGCAGCGTTTAAAGCTTCGTTGTACAGCACGTTTGAGCTTGCGATTATTTTTTTATACAGCGTTACATCGGTTCCGCAGGCAGCGCAAAACCTCCCCGGTCCCGTGTCCCGGCCGCATTTATAACATATCATGGCAATCTCTCCATGGAAACATCAATAATTAGCGTCGTGCGATGAGGTTCCGTTCAGAAGATCCTGCATCACATCCGTAAGATCCGTAAGGTCTCTGTTGTAAATAGCTTCTTCCGCCTCACGCACCTCTATGCTTGGTTCGTAATTTTTAAGTTCTTCATCAAAATCTATCATAGCTTTCTCTCCGTCTTTATCTGTGTAAAAGATTATGGGGGCAAATCTTTATTTGTCCCCCATTACATACGCAATATCTGTATTCCGTCGTCACCCTCGCTGTATATACAACGCACATCTTTGGATTTTATTTTCATAAGCTGATCGCCTATTTTTATATTTGTTCCGCCGAATATGGTGTCCTGCACTACTATCTCTACGCCCTGACCGTTTGTTATGAGGGTTTCAAGTCTGTCCTGCTCCAGCTTATCCATGGACAATATGGAGGAATCTCTGATCTTAACCCGCATAAGCTGCATGCGGTTTGATTTGTTCTCTTCGGGATCTCCCACGCCGGTAGCTTCGATGCGGGATATTATCTCGAGCCCCTGCTCTACCCGCTCAAGGCTGCTCTTTGTAGCCTCTATCTTTTTCTTTATGGTAATAAGCTGATATTTAAGCTCGGCGTCCACACCCGCCCGGATGAAGGTGGGAACCTCGGCGCTGTTGCCGATTATGTTGGCATCTATGCCTTCTATGGCTATGGTCGTACCGCCTATTATCTTTCCCTTGCGGCCCTCCATATATATGTGTCCGTAGCAATATATCTCGGACTCCATAAAGCTCTCGGCGTGAATATCGCCTTCCACATCCACATAGCAGAATTCAATGAATTTTGCAGTAAGGTTGCCCTTGCATTTTATTTTTGCCTTGGAATTGCCCAGAAGACCCTTCTTAAGAACTATATCTCCACCGGCTTCTATCTGTGCGCCTTCAACGATATCGCTGACGGTAATGGATCCGGTGGCTTTAATGACTATGCCGTCTCTGACAGCCCCGTGTATAATAACGTCGCCCCTAAAATCAATATTGCCGGTGGCAACCGAGGCATCTCCTCTTACCTCATATACATTCGAGATAATAATGCGGCCCTTATCTTCCTGAATCTTTCCAGTAACAGTGGCAGTATATGTCTGACCATCTTCGGATCTGGAAAATCCCTGACCCCTTAAAGGCGGCAATTCCGCTACTCTCTTTACCACAATGGGAACGCCCAGGACATTACATCCGTTACTTCCCTGTACAGCAGGGGTATATTTGGCAATAACATCGCCTTCTTCAACCATGACAAAGGCGTTTACATTCATATAGTCAACGCTGCCATCCTCAAGGATAACGGGCTTTGAATCCTCCGGCATCTCAAAGAAATATTCGAAGCTGCCGGGAACGGATTCTACGGCGGGAAGTCCTTCCGCTACGGGGAGAGGCTCCAGATAACCCTCTTGCTCTATCATTCTTCGGATATTGTCTTCATTATAGCCGTAGACAACTCCGGAAGCCCTCAACGCTGCCTCAACATCGCTTACGGTGAATTCCTGTTGTGAATGGCGCAAAGAAATATAAGCCTTCATCTTATCAGCCGAGATGCGGACTTTTATATTTTCAGCTTTGGTTTTCGCTTCGTCGTTATCGGTTTCGGCAAATTCTTTTAATTCGTCGAGCTCTTCCGTAACGCCGGATTCGTCCATAACCATATCCTTCACCTGTGCAAAAGGAGCCCCCTGTATCATATTGACATATTTATGTCAATTTACATTGTACACCACTTTAGCCCATCAGTGCAAGCCGTTCTTTTACTTCATTATACATTGACTGATATTTTTGCTGTTTTTCCTTTTCTTCCGCCACTTTTTCCGGAGATGCTTTGCTTAAAAATTTCTCATTCGAAAGCATCTTTTCGGATCTTTGAAGCTCCTTTTCGAGATTTTTAAGTTCTTTGTCAAGGCGTTCCTTCTCAGCTTTTATGTCAACCAAATCCTCCGTGGGCATATATGCTCCCGCAAGAGCGGTGACCACGCTTACCATTTCATCATTTATACCGGCATTTGAATTCCTGACCTCTACGCTCTTTGCAAAAAGCATATGGTCGTATTCGCCGGTTGCAAAAGCATTCGCCACATCTTCATCGGAAGAAGCGATAATAAGCGCCGCTTTTCTTGAATTAGGTACATCCATTTCCGACCGGACGTTTCTTATGCCTCTTACCACATCCTGTACGGATGAAAGCTTCTTTTCATCCACAGAATATTCCCTTGATGCATCATATACGGGCCAGTCGGATATCATAATAGACTCCTCATCCGGATTAAGGGAAAGATATATTTCCTCGGTAATAAAGGGCATAAAAGGATGAAGAAGCTTAAGGGTGCGGCTCAAAGTATCCGTAAGCACCCAAAGAGCTGCCTTTGCGGATTTTATATCATCTTCGGAGCCGCCCTTTGCAGGGTCAAGCTTGTAGAGGCGCACCTTTACTATCTCTATATACCAGTCGCAAAATTCATTCCATATAAAGTCATAAACCTTTGATACGGCTATGCCAAGCTCGTATTTTTCCATATTTTCCGTAACTTCCTTTGTGACGGAATTAATACGGGAAATAATCCATCTGTCCGCATCCTTAAGGTCGGCATCGGAAGGCTTTGAAACCGGTTCATCCGGCAGATTCATAAGTATAAAGCGGGAAGCGTTCCAGACTTTGTTTGCAAAATTCCTGTTGGCTTCCACCCTTTCCCAGTAAAAACGCATATCGTTACCGGGGGCATTACCCGTAATAAGGGTAAGGCGCAGGGCATCGGCGCCGTATTTATCTATGACATCCAGGGGATCTATACCGTTCCCCAGGGATTTACTCATCTTGCGGCCCTTGTCGTCCCGTACAAGACCGTGGAAAAGCACGGTATGGAAGGGGCGCTGCCCTGTCTGCTCATAGCCTGAGAATATCATCCTTATTACCCAGAAAAAGATAATATCGTAGCCCGTAACCAGCACATCCGTAGGATAAAAATATTTAAGATCCTCCGTTTCCTTTGGCCAGCCAAGAGTCGAGAAAGGCCAAAGGGCCGATGAAAACCAGGTATCAAGAGTATCTTCATCCTGATTAAGATGAGTGCCGCCGCACTTGGGGCAGGTATGGGGAGTCTCCCGGGAAACCACAGTCTCCCCGCAATCTGCGCAATACCAGGCGGGTATCCTGTGCCCCCACCAAAGCTGGCGGGAAATGCACCAATCCCTGATATTGTCCGTCCAGTTAAAATAGGTCTTATCCATACGGGGAGGAATAAGCTTTATTTCACCTTCTTTAACAGCCTTTTGCGCCGGGCGTATCATTTCGTCCATCTTGACAAACCACTGGCTCTTAACCATAGGCTCTATGGTAGTGCCGCACCTGTCATGGGTTCCCACGGCATGGGTGTGGTCTTCGATTTCGCCCAAAAGACCCAGGCTTTCCATCTCTTCAACAATCTTTTTCCTTGCCTCATAGCGATCCATGCCGGCATATTTACCCGCATTTTCGTTAAGGGTGGCATCGTCATTCATTATGTTTATAATGGGAAGATTGCACCTTTTCCCTACCTCGAAGTCGTTGGGGTCGTGGGCGGGAGTGATTTTAACCGCACCGGTACCAAATTCCATATCAACATAACTATCCGCTACAACAGGAATCTCACGGTTTACGATAGGAAGAATAAGGGTCTTTCCCACGATATCCTTATAGCGCTCATCCTCGGGATTTACCGCAACAGCCGTATCTCCAAGCATAGTCTCGGGACGGGTGGTGGCTATCTCAACTTTTTCATCCGAATCCTTTACGGGATAAAAGAAATGCCAGAATTTGCCCTGCTGCTCCTCGTGCTCCACCTCGGCATCCGATATGGATGTGCCGCATACGGGGCACCAGTTTATTATTCTGTCGCCCTTATATATCCAACTCTTGTCGTAGAGCTTGCAAAATACGTCCGTAACAGCCTTAGAGCACCCCTCATCCATGGTAAAGCGCTCTCTGTCCCAGTCTGCGGAAGATCCAAGCTTCTTAAGCTGCTGGACTATACGGCCGCCGTATTCTTCCCGCCATTTCCAGACTCTTTCAAGGAAAGCTTCTCTACCTATGTCTTCCTTTTCCTTGCCCTCTTCCTTGCGAAGGGCATCAGCCACCTTTACTTCGGTCGCTATAGAGGCATGATCCGTGCCAGGCTGCCACAGGGCATTAAAGCCCCGCATCCTCTTATAGCGGATAAGGATATCCTGCATGGTATTATCCAGAGCGTGACCCATATGGAGCTGCCCCGTAATATTTGGAGGCGGCATCACTATGGTAAAGGGTTTCTTTGCGCTGTCAGGCTCTGCGTGAAAATATTTATTTTCTTCCCATCTCTTGTAAATGGGCTCTTCTATCTGTTTTGGGTCGTATGTTTTTGCAAGTTCTCGTTTCATTTCTACCTCGTATCTAAGGCTCGTTAGTTTACTAACGCGCCATGAACTTTTCTATTTCTCCTATATAGAGGTCGTGATAATCGCCGTCCTTATACCATTCAGCATCGATACCGGGATCTATGAAATCCTCCGGGGCTATCTCTCCCCTATACATCTTTTTGCATATAAAGACGATTTTCCCCTCATCCAGGAAAGGCACACCGTTATCGTAGTTCAGAGTGGTACGGGAATTTTTTATCTTATCCTCGTCCCTTCCGGATACGCTGCCCAGGTATTTAAGCAGCATCCTGCCCTTTTTATCCGGGAAAAACGTAATGGAAAATCTGTCCTGCTTATCCAGCAGCTCATGGGTGTAGCGGCTTCTTCTTACCACGATAAAAAAGCAATTCTTGCCCCACATAACGCCCATTCCGCCCCAACCGGCAGTCATGGCATTTACGCCGTTTTCATCACCTGCCATTATGGCAAACCAGTCCTGCCCTATGGTGTTAAAGGGGTTGCACTCAAAATAATCTATACTCATGTCCTGAAAGCTGTGTGCCATAATACTGCCTCCTTATCTTTATACCAAAGGATACTTGTTCATAAGATCTACCACTATTTTCTTTGCCTTCTCCACGCCGGCGGAGCCTTCATTTACCACAGTTGCGATAGCTTCCGCCACATTGTCAAAATCGTCTGCCCGAAGACCACGGGTAGTAGCCGAAGGCGTGCCCAGACGTACACCGCTGGTAACGAACGGAGACCTGGGGTCGTTGGGGATAGTGTTCTTGTTTGCGGTGATATGCGCCTCATCAAGAAGAGCCTCGCACTCCTTGCCGCTAAGCTCCGTTCCCGAAAGGTCAAGAAGCATAAGATGATTATCCGTACCGCCGGATACGAGCTTAAGTCCCCTATTTGTAAGACCTTCTGCCAGAGCCTTTGCGTTATCTACCACATGCTGCATATATTCTTTATAACCGGGCTCCATAGCCTCCTTAAAGCATACTGCCTTTGCAGCGATTACATGCATAAGAGGACCGCCCTGGGTTCCCGGGAACACAGCCTTATTAAGCTTCATTTCATTAGCAAATTCCTCTGACGAAAGAATCATGCCGCCCCTAGGTCCCCGGAGGGTCTTATGGGTCGTCGTCGTTGTCACATGGGCATAGGGAATGGGACTTGGATGAAGACCCGTCGCCACAAGCCCTGCGATATGCGCCATATCCACCATAAGGTATGCGCCTACGCTGTCAGCTATCTCCCTGAAGCGCTTAAAATCAATCGTACGGGAATATGCGCTTGCGCCGGCTATTATCATCTTTGGCTTACACTCGTTGGCAATACGCTGCACCTTTTCGTAATCAATAACGCCCTCATCATTTACACCGTAAGGAACGATATTAAAGAAAAGTCCGGAAAAATTCACAGGGCTTCCGTGTGTCAGGTGTCCGCCATGGTCAAGGTTCATGCCCATTACGGTATCCCCTGCCTTAAGAAGAGCCACAAACACAGCCATATTTGCCTGGGCGCCGGAATGAGGCTGCACATTGGCATAGGTGCAGTTAAAGAGCTTCTTTGCCCGCTCGATAGCGGCTCTTTCCACATCGTCTACCACTTCGCAGCCGCCGTAATAGCGCTTTCCGGGGTAGCCTTCTGCATATTTATTTGTAAGCACGGAGCCCATGGCTCCCATAACTGCGTGGCTTACCCAGTTTTCGGAAGCGATAAGCTCGATATGGTCTTCCTGTCGGCTGAATTCATCCCTTATGCGCATTGCAATCTCGGGATCAACCTCTTTTAACTCTGCATAATAATCCATCATGATAATTTCTCCTTATAATATATACTTGAATTAACCAGGCGCAGCAAGAACTGATACATAGAGCATCGGCAATTGTGCAATTCCACCCGCCATGTTAATAACCTATGCTTCCGGGGAAGCTGTTACACTTATTCCAAGCTCTGCAAGCTGCTTGTCATCTACCTTATCCGGTGCTTTGCTCATGGGGTCTGATGCATCCTTTACCTTGGGGAAGGCGATGCAATCCCTGATAGAGTCTGCATGAACCATGTGCATAATAAGGCGGTCAAGGCCGTAGGCAAGTCCCGCATGGGGCGGAACCCCGTATTTAAATGCATCAAGCAGGAATCCGAACTGGGCATTTGCCTCTTCGGGAGTAAACCCAAGGACTTCAAACATCTTTGTCTGGATGTCGTCCTGATGGATTCTTATGGATCCTCCTCCAAGCTCGGTTCCGTTAAGGACAATATCATAGGCTCTTGCCCGGACGGAACCGGGGTCTTTGTCTATATTTTCCCAATCCTCTTCTACCGGCATGGTAAAGGGGTGATGCATTGCTTTAAATCTCTCTTCCTCATCTGACCACTCAAGAAGCGGGAAGTCCGTAACCCAGAGGAATTCATAGCGATTATCATCTATAAGTCCGAGCTCTTTGGCAAGGCTTATGCGAAGGTCTCCCAAGACTTCCCAGACGATTTTATTTCTGTCTGCCGCAAAAAGCATAAGGTCGCCCGTCTGCGCACCCATAGCCTTTGTAATGGCGGCTATCTCATCTTCTGTCATAAATTTTGCAAAAGAAGACTTGACTTCACCGGTTTCATTGGTGCCAAGCCATGCAAGACCCTTTGCCCCGCAGCCTTTGGCTTCTTCTACAAGCTTATCTATCTTTTTCCTTGACATGCCGCCCTGACCGGGGACGGTAATCCCCCGTACCGTGCCGCCATTTTCTATGGCACCGGTAAATACACCGAATCCGCAACCTTTGACGACATCCGTAATATCATGAAGCTCCATGCCAAACCGAAGATCCGGTTTATCCGAGCCGAAGCGATCCATCGCTTCCTGCCAGGGCATGCGCGCAAAAGGAGTCTTTACGTCTATATCGAGAGCTTCCTTAAAAATATATTGCAAAAGCCGCTCGTTTACGTCTATTACATCATCCTCGTCCACAAAGGAAAGCTCCATGTCTATCTGGGTAAATTCCGGCTGCCTGTCCGCCCGAAGATCCTCGTCCCGGAAGCACCTGGCGATTTGCATATAACGGTCATAGCCCGAGCACATAAGGAGCTGCTTAAATATCTGGGGCGACTGGGGAAGGGCATAAAAGCTCCCGGGATGCACACGGCTGGGAACCAGATAATCCCTGGCGCCTTCAGGCGTGGACTTGCAAAGCATGGGAGTCTCTATCTCTATAAATCCCTCATCCACAAGGAAGCTTCGAACCAGGTTCATTACCCGGCTTTTCATAAACATGTTGTGCTGGATATCAGGACGGCGAAGATCCAGATATCTGTAGCGGAGCCTGATATCGTCCTTCGTCTGGGAATCCTCTTCTATGGGGAAGGGAGGAGTCTCGGCTTCCGAAAGAATGCGGAGACTTTTGGCGATGATCTCGATATCGCCGGTTTTAAGCGCCTCGTTTACTGCGCCGGAGCGCTTTGCCACCTCACCTTCTACGGCTATTACAAATTCGCTCCTTAATGTCCCGGCCTTTTCAAAGCCTTCAGAGCCTATGTCATCTTCGTTAAACACAAGCTGCAATATGCCGCTTCTGTCCCGCAAGTCTACGAATATAAGGCTTCCTAAGTTCCTTCTTTTCTGGACCCAGCCCATTACCGTGACCTTGCTTCCTATATCGCTTGAAGAAACCTCCGTACAGCGGTGGCTTCTCTTTAATCCCTTCATGGATTCAGACATCTTATGTAAACCTCCTTCGGCTAAAACCCGGTTAAATCTGACATTGGGTCAATCCTTAAAAAATTCCTTAATCTCGGTATACCCTTCTTCAGCAAGCTGCTCCTTCTGGTGCTTTTTGTTTTTCTTCATATTGACTACAAGCACACGGCTGCCGCTTTCCCGAAGCTTTGCAGCCTCGGCAAATATCCCGGGGAGCTTGTCGGCAGGGTATCCTTTTTCGATAAGGAAAGCAACGGGACTGGCCACTTCGGGAATCTTGAAGCCCTGCTCCGTCATAATGAGGATTATCCTCTCAAAACCCAAGGAAAATCCGCATGCAGGAACATCATGTCCCGCAAAACGTCCCACCATACCGTCATATCTGCCTCCGCCTCCGCAGCTGATGCCAAGTCCGGGCAGAGCGATTTCAAATATTGTTCCGGTGTAATAAGACATGCCCCGGACCAAAGTAGGGTCAAATACCAGCTCAAAATCCGCTGTCTTTGCGGCTTCCACGCTCTTTGCTATAGTAAGGAGATTCTCGAACCCCCCTTCGTCGGGGTAATCTCCCAAAGTCGCTTTCAATGCTTCTATGGCTTCTGTGATTTTGGATTCTCCGCTTACAATCTCAAAAAGGGAAAGGTATTTATCTACCATTGCAGCATCATATCCCATTTGTGTAAGCTCGGAGCGGACGCCGTCGGCTCCTATCTTATCCATCTTGTCAAGGACTATAAAGACTTCGCCAGTTTTTTCTTCATTAAAGCCGCAACATAAAGCCATCGCCTTAAGAAGCCTTCTGTCATTTATTCTGATCTGAAAATCCTTGAATCCAAGGCGTCCCAAAGTCTGACCCGCAGCCAATATAAGCTCTGTTTCTGCGAGGTTTGAGGGCTCGCCCAAAATATCTATATCGCATTGCATAAACTGGCGATAGCGGCCCTTTTGGGGTCTTTCTGCCCGCCATACATTCCCCATTTGCAAAGCCTTAAAGGGGGATGGCAGATTGTTTTCGTTATTTGCGTAATAGCGTGAAAGAGGGACTGTCAGGTCATATCTCATGCCCATATCCGCTACGTCCTCTTCGGTCACAGCATCGGCAAGGTTTAGCTTCTCGCCCCGCTTAAGCACTTTGAATATCAGCTTCTCGTTGTCGCCGCCGTTACCACCGGTAAGATTTCCGATATTTTCCATGCAAGGAGTTTCTATGGGTGTAAACCCCCAGCTCCTGTATGTATCGCTTATTACTCCCTTAACATAATCGCGAAGTTCACTTTCCGAAGGGAGAATATCCTTCATGCCTGTAACCGGCTTTTTAGTATAATTCATATGTGTATCCTTTCACCGGTGTGTATCCTTTCACCGGTCATGCCCTCGGGCACACCGTGATACATATTACCACAAAACGCCCTTTCAGTCGAGATTTTTTACAATGTTTTTGTGTGTTTTTGCCTGTTATTTGCTTGTCTTTAGTTTTTACAGCTTTATGTCCTTAAAGAGGCTTGCCATGGTGCCAAGTCCGTTTCCGCGGTTATCACGGTTGTCGCGGTTATCACGGGTTTTGCGGAAGTCGCCGGTTCTTTGGCTGTTGCGGTTGTTATTGCGGTCTTTGTTGCGGCTGTCGCCATGGGGCTTTCTGTCATTTCCGGCGCTCATCCTGCTGCCATCCGCCTTCTTTTCCCTCTTTGGCGCAGAGGAATCTCCTGCAGTATCGCCTGCTCCTATGCGCATGGAAAGGGAGATGCGCCCCTTTGCCTCATCCACATCGAGAACCTCCACGTCCACGATATCTCCTACGGACACCACATCCATAGGATGCTTTATGAATTTTTGCGACATATGAGAAATATGAACCAATCCGTCCTCGTGCACGCCGATGTCCACAAAAGCCCCGAAATCAACGATATTTCTGACAGTCCCTTTTAGCACCATTCCGGGCTTTAAATCCTTCATATCCATTACATCGGAGCGAAGAATGGGCGCAGGCATATCTTCCCTGGGGTCTCGTCCGGGCTTTTTAAGCTCGCGTATTATGTCAACCAGCGTCAGCTCTCCCACACCAAGCTCTGCTGCTAAAGCCGCGACCTCAGTGCTCTTTTCATCCACATCGGGAAGCTTGCTTACATCGCCCTCGTATTTTTTCAGCAACACCGCAGCAGCCTTATAGCTTTCGGGGTGGACTCCCGTATTATCAAGTATATTATCCCCTTCGCGTATGCGCAAGAAGCCCGCACACTGCTCGAAGGCTTTAGGTCCCAGCTTCGGCACCTTCAAAAGCTCCTTTCGGTTTTTAAATGAACCGTTTTCCTGACGATATGCGACTATGTTTTTCGCAACGGGATTGGACACTCCCGCCACGTAGGATAACAGGGGGACGGATGCTGTATTAAGATCCACTCCCACCTCATTTACCGTACCTTCCACCACGCCTCCAATGGCGTCGGAAAGCTTCTTTTGGTTCATATCATGCTGATACTGACCGACGCCCAAAGACTTCGGCTCCATCTTTACAAGCTCCGCCAAAGGATCCTGGAGGCGGCGGGCCATGGAGGTAGCACTCCTTTGCCCCACATCGAAGTTCGGGAACTCTTCGGTCGCAAGCTTGCTGGCAGAATACACCGACGCACCCGCCTCGTTTACGATGACATACTGCACAGGCGTATCTATTTCCTTAAGGAGCTCCACTATTATCTGCTCCGACTCACGGGACGCCGTGCCATTTCCAAGAGAAATCAGGTTTATGCCGTATTTCTTTATCCAGGCTTTGACGAAAGCCTTTGACTCTGCGACCTTGTTCTGGGGCTGGGTGGGGTATATCACAGCCGTATCAAGTACATTTCCCGTGCCATCCACCACGGATAGCTTGCAGCCCGTGCGAAATGCCGGATCCCAGCCAAGGACCACCTTTCCGGCGATGGGCGGCTGCATGAGGAGCTGCTTGCAGTTTTTCCCAAAGACAACGATAGCCGCATCCTCCGCCTTTTCCTTAAGGTCGCTCCTTATCTCGTTTTCTATGGATGGCTGTATAAGGCGATGATAGGCATCATCTATTACTTCTTTAATAATAGGCGTAGTTGCGTTATCTGCCTTTATTATCTGCTTTTCCAGAAACCTAAGGATATCTTCCTCGGGGGCATTTAGCTTAACTGTAAGGAACTTTTCCTTCTCACCGCGGTTTATGGCAAGGATGCGATGCCCGGGAATTTTCTGTACGGCTTCCTCGTATTCATAATACATCTCGTATACGCTCTTTGCCTCTTTATCCTTTGCGGCGGTTGCGAGAATGCCCTTTTCCTCAGTAAGCGCACGGATTCGGGTTCTGTACTCGGCAACATCGGAAATAGCTTCAGCTATGATATCCTTTGCGCCGGAGATGGCATCCTGCGCTGTCGCGACTTCCTTTTCAGGGTTGATATACTTTGCTGCTTCAGCCGTTATGTCGCCGGTAAAGTCCTGGGCAAATATAAGGTCTGCCAAAGGCTCCAAGCCCTTTTCCTTTGCTATGGTTGCTCTGGTTCTTCGCTTTGGCTTATAAGGCCGGTATAAATCCTCGAGCATAACGAGTGTTTCCGCCGCCTCTATCTGCGCCTTTAGTTCCGGTGTCATCTTCTCCTGCTCCGTGATGGAAGCTATGATGGTCTCCTTGCGCTCTTCAAGATTTCGCAGATATGTCAGGCGATCAAAAAGGTCACGAAGCTGCTCGTCATTAAGAGCCCCTGTGGCCTCCTTTCTGTATCTTGCAATAAAAGGAATGGTATTTCCCTCATCTATCAGCTTTACCGCAGCATCTACCTGGGCTTCGCGTACGCCTATCTCTCCGGCGATTTTTTTGTTAATATCCATCTTATAATCCTTCTCTTAAGTCTAAATCATTCTATCTGTCCGGCAAACCGAACTTTGCTATTCTACCACAAATCCCCCGCCCGGTCATCATTAAAAATTTCTTCTTTACAGAACAGATTTATTATGTTAATATCGTTTTAGTGTCCGGCACCTGCCGGATTACCGATTCTTGTCTCATTAATATGAGATCTGCTAATGTCAGAAACCGGAAGTTCTGACTCACAGCGAGAAATCCCCCATGATAGTCAGAGTTTTTATTATTCAGTCGCCTTTTGAAAGGATGAAAATTTAATTTTCTCTGACTTAAGACGGATTTTCGGGCGCTTTGTCAGACTTTCTGCGCAGAATAATTTTACAATCTGTGCAAATCTCTGACATGCAGCGTAATTTCCGGGTAAATGTCTGAGATTTTGCATAAAAACATCCTTCGCAGATGCCACTACAGCCAAAAACCTCTGACAAAGTCAATCAAATCAAAGCGAATGTCAGAGATTTTGTTAAATCCACCTTGTTTCATAAAAACTTTTTCTGACAGATTCCCAAAAACAGCATCAAATTACAGAAAGGATAACAATCATGACCGAAAAAGATCTTAAAGCCTGTGCATCAGACCTAATCGAAAAGTACACCCAAATAGAAAGCCGAATAGAAAAAAGCCTTTCCAATTCAACCGCAGAGACTCTGCGCATAAGCCGAAGAGACGGCAAGCAGTACTATTCTGTTTTGGTAAACGACCCAAACGGAACGCTAACACATAAGTACATATCAAAGAAAGACAAAAAGACCCTAAGCCGCCTGGCGCAGAGGAAATATAATCTCGCAATACTGCCTCTGGTAAAGGAGAATATACGACTCCTGGAGCAGTTTCTAAGAGACTATCATTTCGGTTGCCTGGAGAAGGAATATCTGGCTCTTGAAAAAGCCGGCGACTATACATTAAAGCCCTACCACACTCGGGTAGATGATATCATCGAAAGGTGGATGAGCGAAACCTGTCCGGAATCCAATGTTCATCCGGAGAATAAAATCTATCAGACCGATAATGGCGAAATGGTGCGCTCCAAGTCAGAGGTTATTATCGCCAATGCTCTGCACCGAAATTCCGACACCCTGCTTTATAAATATGAAAGACCTCTTACGCTTACCATAAACGGTCATAAGAAGGTGCGATATCCTGACTTTACCGTACTTAACAAGAACACGGGGAAGATATCATATTGGGAGCATTTTGGAAGGCTGGATGACCCCGAATACGCCTCGGAAAGCTTCGTCGCAAAGATGGACGAATACGAAGAAGCCGGGCTGGAGCTGGGGGTAAATTTCTTTATAACCTACGAAAGCTCAGATTATCCGCTCAATATAAAAAGCGTAAACCGAGTCATTGCCAAAATGATATAAAAAACTCCCGGGTCAAGCCCAAAAGCCCAATCCGGGAGTAAAATCCGATTATATCATTCAATCAAGATTCGATACATAAAGCCAACGGCTGTAGCTCTTACCGCTCTTCCAGTAGCTGGTCTTGGCAAATTTCCCCTTGCCTTTAAAGAATTTATTGTCAGCCGATGTAGACTTGACCTTATCAGAGCTGCCAAAACCAATCATCAATCCGTCATAATCTTCGGGATAGGTGATTGTAAGCTTTACGATCCATTTCTTGTAATAAGAAATCCAGTTGCCGCTTGACGTTTTATAGGTCTTATAGCCGCTAGTACTATCAGAATCCTCCACGGTCACATCAAGCTTCTTTGCGATTTTAGAACTGCTTTTTTCCAGTGACTTTCCTGTATATTTATCAACTACGGCATACCAGAAATTACCAGAATACCAGGTTGATCCCCCGCTGTTGAACAGCTTATTAATGGCACTGTTTGAAGGCCTCGTCATCTTGTTCGTCCAGACAAGGGTACAGGTAAGCGTCTTGTAGCCGTCCTCATCGGCGTCTGACACCTTGGCTTTCTTAAGCTTCCATGTGCCGGTTGCGGAGCCAAAGGACGTCTTGGTCTTAAAGGTATATTCCTTTCCAACCTTTATCCCCGTCTTTACGCCAAGGCTCTTCATATAATCGGACTTTGCGCTTGCGGTAACGCTGCCTGTACCAATCGCAGCAATAACCATCGCAAACGCAAGGAATAAAGCCGCCAGTTTCTTAAACTTTTTCATACATCTCTCCTTCCCGCAGCCAAGGAGCTGCAATCAAATAACTCTTGCAACCCATATTATAGTACCCCCGATCTTGTTAAGGAAGATTTACATAACGCTCCATCACTTGTATGATGTTAAAAAAAAAGCGCCTGTCGAAATAACAGGCGCCCACACATTTCCACTATTAAATTTCACCTTACTCCGGCGCTTTCAATCACCGTTTCGACCTTGGTCAAGGACTTGCTTTCCTCCATGATTTCCATGTAATATTCATCAACCAAAGAAAGCTTTTCAATAAATTCGCTCTTTTCGGAAGAAGAAAGAGTGCTAAGGAAAGCGCTTACAGTATTTTTTACAACCTTATTTGAGGACTTGGTCTTCTTGCCCCATTTAATAAGACTCTCCGCATATTCTTCAGCTACAAGGGAGCTTCCTGCCGTTCCGGTTCGCACGTTATTATTTATCGTATTAAGAAGTTTCTTAAGAGATGTATTTATCTTTGTCTTTGTGCCTACCGTAGCCGCATCCATATCAGAAGTTTCGTCCGCATATTCTTCTTCGGAATATTCATCCACCTCGCCATCTGTATCTGATTCGGCAAGCGTATTTTCTCCTTCCATACTAACACTTCCTGCAACATCGATATCCGCTTCAACAGAATCGCCTTCATACAACACGCTGGCATCTGCGCTTCCAGCCTCGGAGGCATTACCCGTAGCGTCATCAGAAGCGCCGGTGCTTCCACAGGCTGCAAGAGAAACACAAACAACTAAAGATGCCATCAACATAATTCCCATTATCTTCATATTTTTCATATCAATCATCTCCTTTTTAAAAATCGATAACAACTGCATATCTTTCTTGTTATTTACAATTATACACACCAAGGGTTACAAAAAGGATACACTTTTTATATAAATGCAAAATCATCTGAAATATCTCCAAGGCGCTTAAGATATCTTCCAACTCTCAGAACTTCATCTTCCGTCATGGGCTTACCTGATGTATAAAATAGCGTTTTATTCGTCAGGAGGGTGTCGGGCTCCCGGGGGCGTTTGGCATCATCAGTATCCTTGCAGGTTATACCAAGTCTCTTTGCAAGCTGTCGGACGGTACCTTTATTTCCGTCGATAACAGGGATATTTTCACCGATTACGCTGCAAATCTGCAGACGGAAATAATTAAAATGCGTACATCCAAGGACAAAGGCATCAAGCCTCATATCAATGTAATCTGAAAGTTCAGACTTTAAATATTCCGTAACAGCGGAGCTTTCAAATTCTTCATTCTCCGCAAATCGTACAAGGCCGGGAAGAGGCGCCAATATAACCCTGTCTTCCCCGTTTTCTCTGCGAATGAGGTTCTTAAGCTTTTCCTCTCGAAGAGTCACGGGGGTCGCCGCAACAAGGACTCTGCCGGGTTCTTTTGCGTTTTCCGGCTCCGGGGAATTTTCCGAATCGAAAGAACACCCCAAAGCATCAGAACACCCCGGGCTTTCAGAAATATGCAATGCCGGACGCACCGCAGGCTCCATGGCGATAATGGGAATGCTGTATTTTTCCCGAAGATACGCCGCCGCACAGGCGCTTGCGGTATTGCAGGCTATTAATACGGCATCGGCGCCCCGTTTAATCATGAAGTCCGTGATTTCATCGGAAAAGCCCAATATTTCATCCGACGACTTCTCCCCGTAAGGAACATGATCCGTATCCGCATAAAATATATAATTTTCATCCGGAAGAAGGTTTAGCGCCTCATAAAGCACGCTTAAGCCTCCGATTCCGGAATCAAATATTCCTATTTTCATAATCCTTAGTCCAGCTTTTCTTCCTTAAAGGCCTTTGTAAGCTCCGGCAGCAGCTTATACATATTTCCCACGAGTCCAAGATCTGCCACCTGGAATATTGGGGCATCCTTGTTAAAATTAACAGCAATAATATATTTGCTGTCCGCCATGCCCACAAGGTGCTGGGGCATGCCTGATATACCGGCTGCAACGTATAGCGCAGGGGAAACTGTCTTTCCGGACTGACCCACCTGCCTGTCTTTTGATATCCAGCCGTTTTCGACCAGGGGCAATGTTCCGCAAAGGACTCCTCCCATGGCATCAGCCAGATCCTGCCCGAGATACAGATCATCCTCATAGGCAATGCCGCGGCCTACGCAGACTATAATCTCTTCATCTTCGATATTAATAATACGCTCTGTACTAACCTGCTGCTCCAAGATCTTATGGGCGGATGCGGCTTCTTTTAGCCTATCATCCTTTGCCTCATCCGTATCGGAAAAGAGCACAGCGCCCTCTTCCTTAAGCTTATCAAAAAGGGAACCCTTTACGCTTATTACAGCGCTTTTGCCAAGGCGAACGCTCTCATTAGCAGCGCCTGCATATACGGAGCGGACAGCTTCTATTGAATCCGCCTTTACGCTGTATGATGAAACATCGTTTGCGCAGCCAAGCCCAAGTCTGTATGTCAGCATGGGAGCAATGCGCTTGCCGAGCCTGTCTGCCTTTAAAACGATAAGCCGCTTTCCGGATTTTTCAGCAGCTTCCTTAAGCAAAGAAACAATGAGCGCCTCATCTGCCAAAGGAATATCCGCAAGGAAAACATCGTCTACGCCAAGTCCCGTGCCTGCTCCGTCTGTGGAATCAGAAACAGCAAGATCCCTTTTCCTAAAGACTTCCATAGCAAGAGCCACCGCCTTTTCGGGGTCTTTTTCTTCTATGATGGTGCCCTCACGCTTTGCGGGAGGTGCGGTATAACCGGTAATTCCTTTAGCTGCGCTATCGCCATTACCCGCATCTATTACAGGAATCACCGCATCCATAGAGCGCATCCTGTCCATAAGCTTAGGGAAACGCACGCCGTAATCGGGCCGGACCACCGTGCAAAGAAGGGGCATCTTTTCGCTGATAAGGCTGTATCCCCCTTCTCCTTCTATCTTTATATGGGCGTCTCCTGCTTCTTCTTTTTCGATTTCAACAAGACCGTAAACAAAGGGGATATCAAGCATCTGTGAAAGGACGGGACCCACCTGACCGCCTAATATATCCGTAGACTCACGCCCGCAGATAATCATATCAAAGGCTCCGCCTATTTCCTTTTCCATAAGCGAAATAGCGTCACGTATAAGGGATGCTGTAACATTCTCCTCTATACGAAGCTCTCCATCCGAAAGCTTTGCGGGAATACGAAATGCATGGGTAGCGCCCACGGAAAGCGCCCTTTTAAGGACGAATTCCACTTCTTTATCTCCCACGGAACAAACAACGAGGTTACCTCCGTTTTTTTCTATATATTGAGCCGCCATCTCTATGCCGCAGGCATCAAAGGCGTTTATCTTCTTATTTATTTCCGATACATCGGGCTTTGCATCCCCCGGCTTTAAAGAAACTCTCACCGTCTCATCGGGGACCTGTTTAATACATACTAATATGTTCATAGTTTACATAACTCCAAAACATTTATTCCATTAACAAAAAAGACGATTGCGACATGCTTCGCACTATCGCAATCGCCACCCGCATCGCAGGATTTTTTAATTATTTAGCCAAAAGACGACCGATAACCATCCTCTGAATCTCGTTTGTACCCTCGAAGATCTGGAAGATCTTGGAGTCACGCATAAGCTTCTCTGCGGGGTAGTTCCTCATGAAGCCGTATCCGCCGAGGATCTGAACTGCCTCAGATGAGATGTAAGCGGAAGCATCAGATGCAACGCACTTAGCCATAGCTGCTTCTGCTGAAAAGGGAACATGCTGCATGTAAAGATCGGTTGCATGCTCGCAAAGCTGACGGCCTGCGTGAAGCTTCATAGCCATGTCTGCAAACTTAAACTGAATTACTTCGTTTGTAGCAAGAGGAGCACCGAACTGTACTCTTTCCTTTGCATAGCTTACAGCCTCGTCGAGAGCTCTCTGGCAGATACCTATCGCAGTGATACCGCAGGTAATACGAGCTACGTCAAGAGTCTGCATAGCGAGCTTGAAGCCCTGTCCCTCGGAACCGATGAGTGCGCTTGCGGGAACACGAACGTTATCGAAGATAACCTCGGAAACCTGGCTGTTGCGGATACCCATCTTGTTCTCGATGCGGCCGATGCTCATGCCGGGAACATCCTCTGCCTTCTTGTCGATGAAGAATGCTGAATAGCCCTTGCCTGCGCCCTTTGACTTGTCAGTCATCGCGAATACTACATAGTATGATGCAAGAGGTCCGTTGGTGATGAAGCACTTGCCACCGTTGATGACATACTCATCGCCTTCCTTAACTGCGGTAGACTGACCTGCGGATGCATCGCAGCCTGCGCCGGGCTCGGTGAGGCAGAAACTTCCGATACCGCCCTGCTGAATAATCTCATACATACGATCCTTCTGCTCCTGGCTGCCGCCGATTACTACGGGGCCGCCTGCAAGACCGTTTGCGGAAATCGTAATACCAAAACCTGCATCATAGTAGCTCATTGCCTCAAGAAGAGCTACAGACTCCATCTTGGTGAAACCTGCACCGCCGTTCTCTGCGGGTACATCAAATGCATTGTAGCCAAGCTCGCAAGCCTTTGCGATGACTTCCATCATCTTCTTATCCTGAACTTCAGGATTTGCATCAGCGTCGATAGCTGTCTGCCTTACGTTCTTTTCACAGAAATCGCGTACTTCGTCAATCATTGCCAGGCACTTATCAGAAAGTCCCCTGTAATCTTTTTTCGGATCCATTGCCATTGGTCCATTCCTCCTAAAAATTTATTTGTGCTTATTTATATACGGCAAAATGCCGCTGCAACCGAAATAATAACATAAATCTGCCCCTTCGGGCAAGTCATTCATAAAACTTTAACATATGCTCTGATAAATGCCGATTTCAAAGAATTATTCCGTTGCTATGAGGGCAGGTGGGATGCCACCAAGCCATCCGGAGAACTTGACGAAAGCAAGCCGAAGGCGCAGCTTGAGTCTAGTCGTAGGAGTGTCCTAAAGCTTGGCGAGCTGCAGGCGAACCTAG
>CAJOQM010000011.1 GCA_905236845.1 uncultured Lachnospiraceae bacterium
ACCTTTAAAATCCACTGTCGTAAAAATATAAATATGGACAAGGACAAACAAAAGCACGGCATATCCGCTGTCACGCCTTAACCAAAAAAGCCTGTTTGCTTTCTTATATTGTACTTTGGATTTTTTCTGCGCTTTATTTGTATCCAATGAAAGCTTAAACCCTATTACCATGTGGGCAAAAAGCAGTATAAGGAATATAACGGCTATATACCGAAACACCATGCTTCCTCCGTCAATAAGCCCGGTCATAATAAAAGCACCCCAAACCAAATGGACGATAAAAAGGACAATAAGACTTGCCGCAATAACGGAATTTATCTTTCTCATATGCCATCCTCCTCTATCACAAGCGCATTGGCGTCATCGGGGAGCACAGGACCATAGGCTTCATAAAATTCTCTGGAAAAAACAGCTACATCATAAATACCGCAGCGGATCTTTGAAAGAACAATCATGGCTTTCTCCGTGCGAAGAGTCATTTGGTTTTCCGGCAATCGGCTCATAAAGCTGCTTGCAAGGTCATATCCCGTCTCATCCGAATCAATCACAAGACAGGATAAATCTTCAAATATATAGTCAGTCTCATTTCCCCTGAAAAATTCTTCCCATTTTGAAAGATTGTCTTCGTCCGTATGAATGTCCTTATTTATCAAAACAACATATTCGCCTGAAGGCTGTTCAATAATAACAGACGCAGAGGATACGGCATCATTACCATAGAATAATCCTGTGGTATACCCGATGCAAAGAAAGGGTATCCCCAGGATCACAAAAAGCATACCTATAATCTTTATAAAATGCCGAATAAAACTCATTCTTCAGCTTCCTTAAGTACATTTTCCACTGCTTCACAAAACTCATTATAGTTTATCGTAGCACCGCTTATTGCGTCAATACCATCAAGAGATCCGTTCGCAACGAGCATATCAGCATATTCATCGCAGGCTGCAACGGCTTTCTGGGCTTTATTATAATAATCCTTGTTTGCAATCGAGCCCCCTTCCTTGCCGTAATCTTCACCTTTTTGGGTACCGTCAAGCTCATATGTCACAAATGTACAGCCGGTGATCACGCCGTCTTTAATGGTAACAGTCACTTCACCGTAGCCATTTCCGTCTTCCGAGCCGTCTTCGTTTTCATACATTTCGCTCCGGGCTGTGTATGTCCCGTCTTTATAGGACGCATTTTTTGAACCGCCGCAGGCTGTTAAGCCAAAAACACAAGCTCCCGTAAGCAAAAATGCCGCAATTTTTCTTTTCATGATAGCCTCCTATTTTTCCGTAAGAGTTACTTTCTTTATTTTGCCGGTAAAATTCTCGTTTATTATTTCACGTTCTACCTTGCCGTTTCGAAGCACTATGGTTCTCTGGGCGACTTCGGCAACCTCCGGGTTGTGAGTCACCACAATAAGCGTAGTCCCGTCTTCATGCAGCTTTCTGAAAAGCTCTACTACCACCTCTTCATTGGCTTCGTCCAGGTTTCCCGTAGGCTCATCCGCAAGGATTATCTCCGGATAATTTATAAGCGCCCTGGCAACGCATACTCTCTGCTGCTCGCCTCCCGAAAGCTGGCTGGGATAGTGGTGAACCCTGTCTTCAAGTCCCACGCGCTTTAAGGCTTCTATGGCTTCTTTTTCATCAGGCATACTGTGATAATACTGCGCCAGCATAACATTTTCAACTGCTGTCAAATAACTTACCAGATGAAACTGCTGAAATATAAGTCCTATCTTGTCCCGCCTGATATCGGTCAGAGTATGGGCATTCTTTCCTGCGATATCTTCTCCGTCAAGGAGAATTTCCCCTTCCGAAGCCTTATCAAGAGCACCTATTATATTCATCATGGTACTCTTTCCCGATCCCGAAGGTCCCATAACGGAAACCCATTCACCTTTGTTTACACTAAAATTCACATTGTCCAAAGCCCGGAGCTGACCGTATATCTTTGATACATTTTTTAATTCCAATAGGCTCATTATCATTCTCCTTTCAATACGAGGGCAGGATCCACATCTGTGGCGCTTCTTATAGGTATCATGCAGGCTGCAGCCGTAACGAATACGGACACGATTACCGTAACGGGCACAAGCCATGGCATAAGGGATATCGATGCGTTAAATACGCTTCGGGACACCGCCTGTGCAAAGGCAAATCCCATAATCGACCCTATAAGACCTCCTGCAGCTCCAAGGATAATCCCTTCTCCCATAAACTCGGCTATTATGCTCCTGTTGCTGGCTCCCAAAGCCTTCCTTAAGCCTATTTCTTTCCTTCGCTCCGCGACCACAGCCGTCATGGTAGTGGCAACGCAAATCATGGTAAGTGCAAGCACGACTATTGTAACAAGAAGGACGAGAGCCTGCAACTTCGACAACACCGTAGTCTCCGACTGTGTCACTCTTTTAACAAGCCGGGCCGTTACGGAAGGAACTGCCTCGTTTATGGCATCTTTAATCCTGTTAAGCTCATCGGAGGTCGCAGAAACAGAAAGCTCGCATACATCATAAGAGATTTCCTTACCGGTAAGAGTCTGCATATCATTAAGAGACATATAAATATAATCTTCTTCCGTGCCTCCGGTATCAAGTATACCTGTAACGGTAAAATCAAGATAATTATCCATGATAACCTCGGCATCCCCGGAAGCATCTCCCGATGCATCACCGGATTCATCTGTTTCGGAAGCATATGTTGCCGTCATCTTATCTCCGACTTTCAGGTTGTATGTATTCGCTACATTTTCGCCTATCATAATTTCACCGTCCGATGAAGGCCATTCTCCCGATACATCCCAGAAAGGACTGGTTGCATTTGCTCCTTCCATATCGGTAGCAGCAGCCATAACGGGGACATCATTCACCCGAACCGTCTCATACCAGTAAGGCGCTGCACCCACAAGTTCGTCATCGGGGATAACAGCTATTGCGCTTTTGGCTTCTTCTTCAGTCACAGACTCATCCGTTGCCGTAAATATCATATTTGCGCCGTAATTACGAAACTGCGCTCCCATTTGCCTCGGAACATCAACATATATCGTAACCAGCCCCGAAAGTATGGTAGCTCCTATGGCTATTGCAAGAAGCGCTATGATCATCCTGGAACGCCTTCTTAAGAGGGACGCAGTGATCATTCTCAAATACATTTTTCTTTTGCCCATGATCCCTCTCCTTATTTACCGTGTAACACTTCCGTAGGACGGAGCTTTCGAACCATCCTCATGGCGGGAACGCATCCTGCAAGAGTTACGGCTATGACTAAGACCGCTACTATGGGTATTACCATAGGTCTTATTTCTATGGATGACGAAAACACCGTCTGCCCGATTATCTGGGCAAAACCAAGACCTGCAAAATATCCTGCCATGCCGCCGATAACGGCAGTTACCAGTATTTCAGTAAGTACGAGTCCCGTAATGGCTCCCGTATGTGCGCCGATAGCTTTCATAAGTCCAAGCTCCTGTGTCCTTTCCATTACGGAAGCCGTAACGAGATTCATAATACCAAGAGCCGCTCCCACCATGGAAAGAATAGTTATAAGTATCATTAAAAGCTGGGTCTTATCGAGAATCTGTCCCTCGGAATCTGCCACCTGCCGTACGGCAGAAGCAACGGAATCCGTAATGACCTCTTCTATCTGATAGCAAATAGAGCTGACATAGGCTGTGCAATACCAGGTCTCATACTGGGATACAGACAAAGACGAAGGATCCCGGGCAGCTTTTTGGGAAAGCTCATTATCGGGCGTGGTAAGGGCGGATACTTCTATGCTGTCAATCTTTCCGTCCATATCCGCAAGAGCCTGGGCTGTATCCAGAGGGACAAACACAGAGTCATCCTCATCACCGCCGTCGTCAAATATACCTTTAACGACCAGATCGACATCCGATGCGCTTCCCCGAACATGTATGGTGTCCCCTGCGCTTATGCCATACTCCTGTGCGACCTGCGCTCCCACCATAGCGCAATTTTCCTCACCGGCTTCGGATTCATCTATCCATTCTCCATCCGTAATTTCCCACCAGGTTCGAAGACTGGTTATACCGGCATAAAGCTCTTCTCCCGTGGGAAGAGACATATAATGGTTAAACCACACTCCCGTAACGTTTATATCCGAACCGTTATCCATCTGCGCAGAAACCGTAACAAAAGGCGTATAATCCACTATATTAAAAGCCCAGAAAATAGTTTTAATATTACCCAGCTCATCCTCCGCAAGATATGAACCCGTGACATTCTCGCCGTCTACATCATAAAGATCGCTGATAACGGATGAGCTCTTGGGAGTAACGGTAATATTTGCGCCGTATGCCTTAAGCTCCTGATTTATCTTATCCCCCACATCCAGCATTACCGAAAGCATGGCTGTTGCAAGAGATGCGCCCAGCGCTATGGTAAAGGCGATCATCAGCATTTTCTTTTTCTGGCGGAAAAACGCCTTAAAAATCATCCTTATAAACATTATTTAAACTCGCTTTCGTATTCAAGCAGCCCTTCTATAGGCACCACAATCTGTCCGTTTTCTATGGACCAGGGTATGACTATTGGATTGCACCCTCCCTTAAATCCGATGGTTGAAATATTCATAACAACATCGCAAAGATTACAAACCACCTGACCGTCTCTTTCGTAATATCCCGTCTCTCCGCAGACATCACAGGCATCAAGACCTACGCCGTATGAAGAAGAATTGGGCTTTTTTATAATGATAAAACGTATCTGCGTGCCGCTGTCCGATGTATAGGCAAATCTGTGCAGGTGACCGTCTTCCACAAGAGAAAAGTCCACATACATATTTTCATCATCCTGGGAGGTTGCATCCTCTATGGGAGAAAGCGTGACATCTGTCTGGCTCATAGCGTCAACCACAGTCAGATTGAGCACAAAAAACAAGCCGCAAATAAGCGCTGTATATACCCAGCGCCTTGCAAATTTCCATTTTGCAAGAATTTTTCTTTGTTCTGCGGGATTATTGTATGGCTCTTTCTGGGTAACGCTTCTTTTAAAAAGTAAAATCGCTGCAGCAAGAAAAACAAAAAAGCCGACAAAAACAAACAGATCGCTGTGATTTTTCACGAAGACCGTATAAGAAAACATTATATGATTTGAAACAATAATCTTTTTCTGAAAAAGCACGGAAATAAGTCCCGAAGCCCTAAGCGAAGCGTTAATTATAATAAGTGCGGATGTTAATACAAAAGCAGTGATTTTTGTAGATTTTGCCGTAACCTTCATAGCCGCAAAAAACATAACAACCGCAAGAGCGCACGCCAAAAGCATGCCGATAAGACTCATAAGAAAATCCGTAGAAACAACAGTCTCTTCCGCAAGCAGAATATGATAAGGATATCCCCAGACATCAGGCATTCCGTATGCAACAACAGTAGCCATGATCATCCCGAAAAATATCCATGAAATTCTGTTTATAATAAGCTTCCCGGTCTTTGCGGATATGGCATAAAACAGGAAAAAGCAAAGGGTAGAAATCAGGGCGGCCGCATAAATATAGCCGTTAAGTATAGCAGAATCAACGCTGCTTGTTGCATTTCTCAAAACAGCGGTAGCTACGGACAAAACAGTCCCCAAAATCGTAAGAACAAGCACGGCTTTCCTGGAAAACTTATCTAAACAAAACAGGGTAAAGCCTGTGCCAACGCCTAATACAAGCGCAACCATAACGATTGTCCGCGAAGTCAAAACAAGATAAGAAAGCATAACATCAACCTCAAAATAAGATGCAGACAGAAGGAATTTATAAACGCAAGGCGACACACCGGCACAATGCCGGTGCGTCACAAAAATAGCAACAAACCAAATTATAACATAAGATATGATTAGTTAAAAATACTTGAAATTACTCTAAACCGGCAAACTCCCAACCATCATAGGTAACAGAAAGGTTGCCGTCTGCGAAGTGATCTGCAAGAGATCCGCCGGGGCCCGTCTCAGAGTCAGAGTGGATAAGGTATCCGTTCTCGCCGGGACTGTGGATGGTAATT
Source organism: uncultured Lachnospiraceae bacterium (assembly GCA_905236845.1). GTDB lineage: Bacteria > Bacillota > Clostridia > Lachnospirales > Lachnospiraceae > RUG14243. The sequence continues at coordinate 5,995 of CAJOQM010000011.1, forward strand.
GTAAGGCTGTAGGTACCGGGATCAAGCTTTATGTTTGCTCCGTAGTGAGGTCCGTCAGATGCAGCCATTTCCATGAAAGTACCGGATACAACTTCGTTTCCGTCCGTATCTTCTATAAGGTAATCAACGGTAAGGTAGGGAACCCAGTCGCCCACGCCATAGCCAAGGTCGTTCTCAAGAGCGGAGATATCAGCTTCGATATGGATATCAGCATCATCTGCGCTGTAGGAGATAGTTTCATTCTCCATGGGAACTGCCTGGAACCATACAGCAGATACATTAAGGAAATCAAGCTCTTCGTCAGAGAAAATCTCATTCTCTACGAAACCTGCAGAATCGCCTGCGCTCGCCTCTTCCTCTGCGTCAGCGGAAACTACTTCAGTGGTTTCTTCTGATGCGGATTCAGTTGCGTTGTCTGTAGATGAGCTTTCATTTGAGCTGCTTCCGCAAGCCGCAAATGTAAAGCACATGCAGCCGGCAAGTGCCATAGCCATTAATTTTTTCTTCATTTTCTTTCCTCCTTAAGGTAAGTGGTTTGATTGCTTCTATATATGAAAGGAAATATAATCCTATTCATAACATTTTTATAAGCCCGCCATTAACCGGCATTTTCTTTAGTGTTTGAAGCTTCTGCGGTTTTTTGAACCTTAAGCTCTTCTTTTATCTTTTTATTTTTCTTAAGCCAATATACAAATGTAATAACCGTAATTATCGTAAGTATTATCTGGGGCACTATAGTCTCTACGCAGGGATAAATACCCAGCACCTCCAATACGGAGTTTGAAGGGATCCATGATACCCAGGCAGGTGAATGCATCGAAATAACATCACCTTCTATAAGCTCCTTTATACCGCCTCCCAGGAACGATATACACATAACCGCCATCAGGATGCTGGTAGCAAGGAAGAAAGGCTTTAAAGGAAGTCTTAAGGAAAGGACTCTTATTGCAATGTACACAAACACCAGGCACACGCAGCCTATCCCAAACCCAAGCCATACCATATTTATATTGTCTCCGGAAAGAAGAGGCTGATAGAACAAAATAACCTCGGCTCCCTCTCTGTACACGGCAAGGAACGCTGTAAACGCAAGAGCAAAAAGGCTGCCGGACTTTGTGGCATCTCCCACCTTGCCTTTTATGTACGCATCCCATGCTTCGGATTCAGACTTTGAAACCATCCAGTTGCTGACATAAAACAGCACAACAACGGCAATAAGAGCCGTAACACCCTCTATAACCTCCTGTGAGGCGCTGTTTGCAAGCTTCACAAGATTTAAGATCCAGGCAGATATAAAGCTCATTACTATACCAAGTACAGAGCCTATATATACAGGGCGAAGCTGGCGCTTTCTCTCTTCCGGCGTCTTATCCGTAGTCTTTGCAAGATATGCGATGATAGCACCGACGACAAGGATTGCCTCAAAGCCCTCGCGGAGAATAATGGTAAAGCAGGCAATAAATGTAGCCATGGCAGCGGATGTGGATGTCCCCGTCTCGGTACCGTCATCACTTACTCCGTCAAGCTTATTTGCGTCAGTCCTTATCATTGTGCGAAGAATATCAGTCTGGTTTGCAAAATCATCGTTATCGTTATCCTTTGCAGCGGATTTGCAGGCAGAAAACTGAAGCTCCACCTCGGACTTACGGGCTCCGGAAATATAACCCATAGCATTTCTCTCAAACCCCGTCGTCTCATAATAACCGTAATATCCGTCATTTATACAATCATATGCGCCATCACAATCACCGTCTGCCATCTTTTGCTTTGCCGTGCGAAAAACCTCGCTCATAGCGTCCGCCACATCATTCCATGACCATGAATCAGCTATGCCGGCAGCTGCAGAATATTCTTCCCAAGTAGCATAATACTGCTCATTAAATAGCGCAGTAGCTTCGGTATCTGTCTCTTCAACGATATCAATCTCCACTTCCACTCCGTCAAGTGAATTTGCCGCAAGCCGTAGATCCGCAACAAGAACATCCACCTGTGTGGAAAGCTTGTCTGAAGTCCCGCCGTTTTTGATAATGGAATTGCATTCCGTAAAATCGGCCTCCACAGTCTTTTTGCTGGCAGATGCAAGCTCCTTTTGCATGGCAATCTTAAAGCCGGAGCCTCCCCAGTATTGATTCTTTATTATCTTTATATCTTCAAGTGCGGTTTCGGAATCTCCGCCTTCATAGGCACTTACCGCATCAGCCAATGCAGCTTCTATTACATCGGTAATATCATTGTATGTATACCCGGAAAGATTGTTTGCGCTTACATATTCATCCCATGTGGCATACAGATCGTCTGCCTTTACCACATAAGGCGCAGAAAAAATTAAAGTAACCACTGCTATTAGAGCAATGATTTTTTTGAAATTTGCTATCATCTTATTAACTCCCGATTGTAATCCCTAACTTGCTTTAGTTTTATCTAACTTGTATTCTTAAACTAACACCTCCAAAAAGAGGTGTTAGTTATGACTTACCTTTCAGGTCTGACGAATTATAGCGCAATAAATTCTTTATGTCAACACACTTTCGTCACATTTTATATTTTTTTAAGAAACGAATTTCTTAACGTATATCGCTTTTATTCCACATATCAGCAAGATCGTATATGAGCTGCTCCGACTTTTCCCATCCCAGGCAGGGATCGGTAATGGACTTCCCATAAACGCTTTCATCTACGGACTGGCTGCCGTCTTCGATATAGCTTTCTATCATAAGTCCCTTTACTATGGACTTTACGCTTTCGGATATGCGTGTGGAAAAAATAACGTCCTTTGCTATACGAAGCTGCTCATAGTAGTCTTTGCCGGAATTTGAATGGTTGCAATCAACTATTACCGCAGGGTTCGCAAAATCTCCCTCTTCATAACGCCAGCACAGCTCTATAAGGTCCTCAAAATGATAATTGGGGTGGGACTTTCCGTATCTGTCCACATAGCCCCGCAGTATGCAATGTGCAAGGGGATTGCCCCTGGATTCAACTTCCCATCCGCGGTATATAAACGTGTGACCGCTTTGAGCTGCCGTAATGGAATTCATCATAACGGACAGGTCGCCTTCCGTGGGGTTTTTCATACCAACGGGTATGGAAAGGCCGCTTGCAGTAAGCCTGTGCTGCTGGTTTTCAACGGAGCGGGCACCTACAGCCACATAGGACAGCAGGTCGTTCAGATATCTGTGATTATCGGGATAGAGCATTTCATCAGCACAGGTAAAACCGCATTCCGAAGCTGCCCTCATATGCAGTTGCCTTATAGCCACGATTCCTTTAAGCATATCCTCACCCTCTGTGGGATTGGGCTGATGGAGCATTCCCTTGTAGCCTTTTCCCGTGGTACGGGGTTTATTTGTATAAATTCTGGGGATTATGTAAACCTTGTCGATTACCTTATCCTGAACCTTACGAAGCCTTGAAATATAGTCAATAACGGCTTCCTCATTATCCGCAGAGCAGGGTCCTATAATAAGAAGGAGCCTGTTATCCTTTCCCGTAATAATATCCGCTATCTCCTTATCCCTCTTTTCCTTAAGAGCCTTTATCTCATCTGATACGGGATAATCCTCTTTAAGAAGCTTCGGTATTTGAAGCTTTCTTTTAAATTCCATGTTATTCATTATAATAATCCTCCGTTATTTAATTACAAGCTCCACCGGGCAGTGGTCGCTTCCGTATATTTCGTTATGTATCTTTGCGTCTTTAAGCCTCTCTTTAAGGCTATCCGATGTCAAAAAGTAATCAATGCGCCATCCGGCGTTATTTTCTCTTGCATGAAAGCGATAGCTCCACCAGGAATATATCCCCGCTTCATCCGGATAAAAATACCTGAAAGTATCAACAAATCCGGCATCAATAAGCTCGGTAAACTTCCCTCTTTCCTCATCCGTAAAACCGGCGTTTTTATGATTGGTCGAGGGATTCTTAAGGTCTATTTCCTTATGAGCTACATTAAGATCTCCGCAAAAGATTACAGGCTTTTTCTTTTCCAAATCCTTTAAATAATGCCTGAAATCATCCTCCCAGGTCATCCGGTAGTCAAGACGCTTTAGCTCGTTTTGGGAATTTGGCGTATAAACCGTAATAAAATAATAATCATCGTATTCAAGGGTAATGACTCTGCCCTCATGGTCATGCTCTTCTATACCGATTCCGTATTCTGCGGACAGGGGCTCTATCCTTGTAAATATCGCAGTTCCCGAATACCCTTTCTTTTCCGCATAATTCCAGTATTGATAATAGCCGGGGAAGTCTATTTCTATCTGCCCTTCCTGTAATTTTGTCTCCTGCAGACAGAATATATCCGCATCAAGCTCTTTAAAGCTATCCTCAAAACCTTTTTTCACGCAGGCTCGAAGCCCGTTTACATTCCATGATATGAATTTCATAGGGCACCTCGCACAAAATCTATAAACTGCCTTGCGCAGCGGCCGGAGAACCCTCCGTTTGCGACCTCCCACTCATTTGCCTTGGCAAGGAGATCTGCCTTTTTCATCTTTACATCATAGCGCTTTGCAAGACCAAGGACTATATCCTCAAACTCCTTTCTCTCAGGAGATGTATACCGTATACGGAGCCCGAACCTTGAGAAAAGGGATGTCTTTTCCTCTTCTGTTTCAGAGCGGTGCATATCCGGATCGTAATCCTTCCTGTCGGTAAATGTCTCCTTAATAAGATGCCTTCTGTTTGATGTTGCATAAATAAGCACATTACCGGGGCGTTCTTCAAGTCCTCCCTCTATAACTGCCTTTAAATATTTATATTCAACCTCAAATTCTTCAAAGGAAAGATCATCCATAAATATGATAAAACGGTAATTGCGTTTTCGTATAATAGAAAGGATCGCATTTAAATCCTTTACCTGGTGCTTGTATAGCTCTATCACCCGAAGACCCTTTTCATAATACGTGTTCATAAGAGCCTTTACGGATGTAGATTTGCCTGTGCCCGCATCTCCGTAGAGAAGACAATTGTTTGCAGGACGCCCATTAACAAAAGCCTCGGTATTATCTATAAGAGCCTGCTTTTGTTTATCATAGCCTATAAGCTCATCCATAAATATAGGAGCCACCTTTTCCAAAGGCTTTAGAATGACTTTTTCAACTCCCGGCTTCAACTCATCATCATAATCTGTTTCAAAGACCATTTCCCGGGAGACTCTGAAAGCCTTGTGAAGACCCATTGTACCTACACCAATGTTTACATAAAATGCCGTCACGGCATCGGAAAACTCACTGACATTACCCGACATGGCAAGCTGTTTTGACAGCTCACTTATTTTCTCCCTGACCACGTCGTTAAAATAAGCTCCTTCACTATCAGACGACCTGTAGTTACCCACGGTCATCATAATATCCGCTCCGAAAAGATCCGCCAGCTCTCCCATGGGATAATCAAAAAGATCCTTCAGGATAGCAAAATCATGTTCCGCAACAGCGTAGAGACTCCCCGAGGGCGCAGCGTTTCTCTCACAGGAAAGGCTGTAGGGATTTTCATGGTTGACAATAAGATACGTAATATAATTATGCCAAAGATTCCCCGAAAAACCGTATCTTGAGGCAAGGGTCACTATCTGACCCAGCGCAAAATAAAAATCATTCCTCAAATACGAATAATCGTCGGGGTCCACTTCATCGTCATAGGAATCGAATTCATCAAAATCCTCTTCCTCATCCTCGGTCAGATCCTCCAAAATACCAAGGATGCTCCTTAAGGCTTTTCCATCCTCACCAAAATCCCTGTATATCAATAAATCCCTTGCGTCTTTCATGCCGGCTCCTTTCTAATAGTTACCCAATATCCTGAAATTAAGTGCTTCTTCCCGAATGCCGCGGATGGCATTCTTTACGGCGCTTTGATTTAAATTCCCCTCAAAATCCACAAAAAACCTGTATTCAAAAGGCCTTCCCGGTACGGGGCGTGACTCAATATCCGTCATATTAAGCCCGTTATATATAAAATGACTCATAAGCCTGTAAAGAGAACCGCTCTCATGGGGAATCTCAAAGGAAACGGATATCTTCTTTGCATCCCTGCAAAATACCCTCTGGTTTGTAACCACGATAAAGCGGGTGAAATTGTGGGAATTAAGGCTTATATCCTCCGCCAGTATATCAAGACCGTAGAGCTTTGAGCATGACCTTGAGGCTATGGCCGCATGATGGATATCCCCTTCTGTCATTACTTTCTTTGCAGCGACCGCCGTGTTTTGCGTCTCAAAAGTCTGCATGCTCCTGTGCTCATCCAAGAATCTTTCGCATTGCATAAAACCCTGGGCATGGGAATAAACCGTATCTATATCGTCTATATTTGCCCCGGGAAGCCCCAAAAGACAATGATCTATCCTTATGGTGACTTCTCCTACCACATAATTTTCAAACTCTGCAAGCATATCGTAATTCTGGGATACGATGCCCGCAGAGGAATTTTCTATGGGTAAAACCGCATAATCCGCCGCGCCGTCCGCTATCATGGTCATGGCATCATGGAAGGTCTCGCAATGAAACATATTGGCATTTTCCCCGAAATATTCCATTACGGCAGACTGGCTGTAGGCTCCTTCCACTCCCTGATAGACAATTCGAACTCCCGTCTTTTTTATTTCATCTATCTCTATAAAAGGAAGATTCCCAAGGACGCCGTGCTCTGTAAGCTTCTTGTACTGAAGCTTCCTGCTCATGCTCATAAGCTGAAGGAACAGCTCCTGCAATCCCGTCCTGTTAAAATCAGAAGAAGCCATTTGGGAAAGGGCGCTTAATTTCTTCTTTTCCCTGTCCCTGTCAAGCACGGGCTTTGCGTTTTGGATTTTATATTCTGCCACCTCTTCCGATACGGCCATTCTTCTTTCAAAAAGCTCTACGATATTTTTGTCTATATCGTCAATTTCTTTTCTTAATTCACTAAGATCTCTCATTATATTCCCTTTCAAAATCTCTGCCCGGTTTGTCATTTTTGTTTGAGCAACCGGCATCCCACCTGCCCGCATTAATATATACTCATTTAATCAGCGTTTTCCTAGCTTAAGGGCGGTACAAACACCGTCACATTCACGCTGCTGTTTACCGGAGTCATATAATATACATCTTCTGTTTCGTAGGTCCTAAAATAAAGATACGAGCTTGTCACATTGATATCACAGCAATTGCCGCTGTAGACAAGGGTAGATTCATTGCTTGTCATATCATAGGCATAGAGCCCCACATCACCGCTCATGGTTTGATAGTATACAGTATTTCCGTAAATATTAAAAGCCTGGATTGATTCATCTATAAGAGTAACTGCCTCGTAATTGGTAAGGTCTATCCTGCATAAAGAATAGTCATCCGAAAGATTAAGGAAATATAAATATCCGTTGGCATACGTGGGCTGCCAGGCGTTTCCTTCGTATATCATGGAAAGCGCTCCCGTATCGGCGTTTATGGAATAAAGGTTGTGGTCGCGTTCCGTTCCGTTATAATAAAGCACGCTGTCGTAAGCAGAGCAGGTAAGGGATGTGCCGGAGCTTACTTTTTCTTTGTTTTCGCCGTCTATGCCTATTCTGTATACATCCGTGGAATTTTCCGTATCATAATGAAGATAATAAATATAATCTCCCACAAGGCAGGCATACATACAGGGGTCTTTATCGAGCATAACCTGGTTCTTGCCGTCTAAATCAACCCTGCAAAGAGCGTATGAATAAAGGCTCGTAATACCCATAAAATCATCATCCGCATCGGAATTTGACCGCCTTGTATAATAAATATAATTATCATCCACATTTATATATGCAACGGAATCCTCGCACAATTTCTGCGAATCTCCCCCGAATACCGACATACTGTACAGCCTGTATGAATCGTTGGGATTCGCAAAATAAACTATACCGTTCTTTTCGCAGAACATACCGCCGTTATAGAGGTTGCCGCCGGTATTTCCTTCCATTGTAAGGGTGGAATATTCCGTTTCTGCGGGAAAAAGGAATCCCTTAATATGCCTTACTCCTATAAATATTCCCACCGCCAGGGCTGCAAGAGCAATACCCGATGCTATTATCAATATTATTCTTTTAATATCCACTTTTTAAACTCTCTTATATGTTTTTTACGCATTCCAAAAATGCCAATACGTCTTTATTAAATTTGTCGTATTCCGATGCTATCATACCTCTGTAAGAAGCAAAATCGTCCTGATGGCTCTTAAAATCATTACAGATATCATGCAGAAGATTATCTATTTCATCAAGGCTGTCCCCGGGGGATTCAAATTTATATTTGTCGGGAATGGAAACATCCTCATAAAATGCCGCAGCCCCCTTTTTGTTTGTAATAATACAGCATCCGTTGGCAGCAGCCTCCCGGGGAATCCTGTCTTTACCGGGATGATGCCCGAAATCAACATAGATTTTGGCGCATTGCATAAGCACAATAACCTTTTCCCTGGGAAGATTAGCCAAAGGAATCCAGTTTAGCCAATCAGCTTTATTTATAAGAGGCTCCAGATCTTCATAGCCCTTCTTTGGATTATACAAAGCTATATCCTGCCTTAATTCCGGAGGATATAAAAACTTACCGTGGTCACGGTTTATATAATCCGAAAGAAATATACCCTTTGCATCCGGCATATTCTTTTCCACGTAATCCTTTGAATAAAAGGACTGATAAAGATGAAGGCATACATTCTCCCTGAAAAAGGGAAAAGCTTTCTCCACATCGTTGTAATTAGTAAAATTATCAACGCTCATCCACCAAAAGACCCTTTTTGCCCGCCTTATAAGCTGTATATATCCATAATATCCTTCGGGAAATACCACGACGTTTCCTTCCACGTCAATTTCCTGCATGGATTTAGCGCAGGTAGTATTATATTTTCGGTATTCTTCATTAGAGGGCACATCAAGGAGGATAGAGTCTATATCTATCCTGTCTTTATCAGTATACCATATATACGCTTCCACATCGGCAGATAAGGTATTTATGGCATTACACATCTGGTGACACAGCTCAATCCCGCCGGTAGCAATATACGCCGGGCATAAAATATAAACATTCATCACGCACCCTCTCCGAAAAGATCCAATATGGACATCTGATTTTCCTCCGGAAGATCAGAAAGAATTCCGAGCCTTGTCATTAATTCTATGGCACTCTTGGAAGCCTTTGTCCTGTTTTTAAAGTCTTCCTTTGAAATAAAGGGCCCGTTTTTGGCTGCCTCTTCCACAGCCTCGGCTGCGGCACCTCCAAGTCCGTCGAGTGTATCAAAAGACGGCATGATTTTTCCGTCTATGACCTGAAAGCGATTTGCCTTTGCCGTATATATATCAATGGGCATAAATTCAAATCCCCGCTCATACATCTCAAGCACGTTTTTCATATCGCCAAGAGTCGCTTCTTCTGCTTTTGAAAGCTCTTTGGCCTGGGATTTTTTCTTAAATACTTCCATATGATAGCGGAATCTTTCCCTGCCCATAGCCATTAGCTCATAGTTAAAGTTCTTCGCCCTTACGGAAAAATATGTAGCATAATACTCCAAAGGATAATATATCTTGTACCAGGCAATTCTCCATGCCATCATTACATAAGCCGCTGCATGGGCTCTGGGGAACATATACTGGATCTTGCCGCAGGATCCTATATACCAGTCGGGTACTTCGTGCTCTTCCATATCCTTCTTGTAATCTTCCCACTTTGCTTCTTTGCCCCCGGCTACTTTACCCTTTCTTACAGCCTCCATTATCTTAAAGGACTCTTCGTTATCAAGCCCCTTTGATATCAGATAAGTCATTATATCATCACGGGTACATATGGCTGTCTGGAGCGTAGCAATACCGCTGTTTATAAGGTCCTGGGCATTGCCGTCCCATACTGCGGTACCGTGGGAAAGCCCGGATATACGTATAAGATCTGCAAAGGATTTGGGCTTTGCTTCATCAAGCATGCGGATAACTATATCCGTCCCCATCTCCGGAACCCCCAATGTACCGGTGGCGACACCGCCTAATTGTTCAGAAGTTACTCCCAAAGCTTCAGGAGAAGTAAAAAGGCTCATAACCTTTTCATCCTGCAGGGGAACATCCTGTACGGAAATTCCCGTCATCTCCTCTAAAACCTTAATCATGGTAGGGTCGCCGTGACCCAGCATATCCAGCTTTAAGAGATTATGCTCTATCTTGTGATAATCAAAATGGGTGGTAATAATCCCCTTTGTCTCATCGTTTGAGGGATAGTTTACGGGAGTAAATGTATCCATTTCCTCGCCATACGGAAGAACCACTATACCGCCGGGGTGCTGGCCTGTGGTCCGCCTTATGCCGGTGCATCCCGAGACTATCCTGTCTATCTCACATCTTCTTTTGGGAACGCCGGCTTCTTCAAAATAATTTTTTACATAGCCGTATGCTGTCTTATCAGCCAGCGTACCTATGGTGCCCGCCTTAAAGCACTGGCCTTCGCCAAATATTACCTCAGCATACTTATGAGCGGTAGACTGATATTCATCAGAAAAATTAAGGTCAATATCAGGCTCTTTGTTTCCCTTAAATCCAAGGAAAGTCTCAAAGGGAATATCAAAGCCGTCCTTCATAAGAGGCTCTCCGCATTTGGGGCAGTCCATATCCGGAAGGTCGCAGCCTGCGCCTCCCGCATGAGCCTTAACCACATCGGAATCAAAATCCGTATAATGACAATGTGGGCAATAATAATGGGGAATCAGGGGATTAACCTCCGTAATACCCGCCATAGTCGCAACGAATGAAGATCCGACGGATCCTCTCGAACCCACAAGATATCCGTCCTCATTGGACTTCCATACAAGCTTTTGGGCAATTATATACATAACAGCATAGCCGTTGCTTATAATGGATGTAAGCTCTCTTTCAAGCCTGTCCTTAACGATATCGGGCAGCGGATCTCCATACATGCTGTGAGCCTTGTCATAGCATATGCGGCGAAGCTCTTCATCGGAATTTTCGATTTCCGGCGGGCATTTATCCGGGCGGACGGGCTTTATCTTTTCTACCATATCCGCAATCTTATTTGTATTTGTAACGACTACTTCATATGCCTTTTCATATCCAAGGAAATCAAATTCCTTAAGCATCTCCTCGGTCGTACGCAAAAACAGGGGAGCCTGCATATCAGCATCGTTAAATTTAAGTCCCTTCTGGATTATGCGGCGGTATATCTCATCTTCCGGATCCATAAAATGCACATCACAGGTAGCCACACAGGGCTTATTGAGCCTGTCAGCGATCTCTACTATCTTCTTTGCATAATCTTTTAAAACATCCTCGGACTCTACCTCGCCCTTTCGCACATAGAACATATTGTTTTCTATGGGCTGAATCTCAAGGTAATCATAAAAAGATGCTATATTATAAAGATCCTTATCCTTCGTACCCCTCATTATGGCACGGTACAGCTCTCCCGCTTCACAAGCGGAGCCTATAATAAGCCCCTCCCTCAAAGAGGCAAGAAGGCTCTTTGGTATACGGGGCTTTCCGCTGAAATACTTTATATGGGATGCGGAAATAAGCCGGTAAAGATTAACCCTTCCTATATCGTTTTTTGCAAGGATTATCACATGATAAGTATTTGATTTTTTTATAAGGTCGTCTGATGAATGACCCATATCGTTTACTTCGTCAAGGGTGTTTATCCCCCTGTCAATAAGCCTTTGTGCAAGCTTAATAAATATATTTCCGCAGCAATCCGCATCATCTACGGCTCTGTGGTGGGTTTCGAGGGTGACCTTAAGCTCCTTTGCCACCTGATGCAGCTTAAACCTCTTAAGCTTGGGTATCATGGCTCTTGAAAGCGCAACGGTATCAAGGTATGTATGGTTAAATTCAATCCCCTGCCTCTCGCAGTTTATACGGATAAAGGAAATATCAAAGTCTGCGTTATGCGCCACAAGGACGCAGCCTTCGCAAAACTTCATAAACTCCGGCAATACCTCTTCTATATCGGGAGCTTCGGATACCATCTTATCCGTAATGGTAGTAAGCTGCTCGATATCATAAGGTATGGGCACATGAGGATTTACAAAGGTAGAAAAAGTATCAATTATCTTTCCGCCTGAAATCTTTGTTGCTCCTATTTCTATAATGCGGCAGCTTTCAGGAGAAAAACCCGTCGTCTCTATATCAAAAGCTACATAATCTCCAAGAAGCTCCTGACCTTTTGAATCCGTGACAATACCTCTGATATCGTCTACAAGATAGCCCTCACATCCGTAGATAACCTTAAAATCTTCGCTATCATCCACACAGGAGGCAGCATCGGGGAACGCCTGGACTACGCCGTGATCTGTAATGGCGATAGCCTTATGACCCCATTTTTTCGCACGCTTAACAAGGTCCTTTACGTCCGAGACACCGTCCATATCGCTCATTTTCGTATGGCAGTGAAGCTCCACCCTCTTTTCGTCAGCGTTATCAACTCGGGGAGTCCTGAAATCGCTTGATTCTTTGATACCGTTTATTCTGCTAAGGCATATTTCCTTGTCAAAAGTATCGTATTGAACATCCCCGGTAATAGTAATAAACATACCGGATTTAATGCACTTTTCCACTATATCCCTGTCGTCGATACTGATAAAAATCTTGCACTTTATGCTGTCGGTAAAATCCGTGATTCCGAATGTAAAAATCACCTTATCACCGTTCCTTGTGACTACGGAATCGGTTGACATAACTTGCCCACGAAGGACTACTTTTCTGTCTCCGTCGGCTACGTCGCACATTTTGGCGATTTCATCATCATTAAAATTCTTTCCGTATATCATGCCTTCTTCCGGTGCGGCATAATTTCTGTAAGATTTTTTGACCTTTTGCGGCTTTTGATCCTTTAAATTATCTTCGGGCCGGGAAGCCGGGGCTTCTTCGGTATATTCGGGATTATCTGCAAAATCGGAATCTGTTGCTTCATTATTTATTTTTACGGAAACAGAGGCGCTGCCGCTCACAACGGATATAGTATCCGAAGGCACATGATCCGTGATATCGGGCACATAAAGCTCCTTGCGGATTTCAACGTCTATGCCGCATCTGTCCGTAAATATATTTGAAAGAAATTTAATGACCTCTTCATGACGATCCTCCAACACCCCTTCGGGCATTTTAAGCATCATTACATCGTCAGACGGAAAAGTCACTTCGGAATTATAGAAAACATAATACAGCGTATGACTGATATTCTTTAATTCATCATTAATGCTGTCTTTATACAGTTCATAAAGATTCCTGGCATTATACTGATCGGAGAGATCAAAATGCTCTTCGATCCTGATATTTATTTTATTCCATTTCATAAGGGACTCTTTTAATTCCCGGGTAATCTGTTCGATATTTGAATGGGGAATCAAATGCGGACTTTCAATGTAAACAACCATTTTGGTCCATTCGGGATTCCGGGCAATACGGGTTACGCGGACGCCCTTTAAAAGCTCCGCATTCTTTGAATCCGGTTCGTATTTCGGAAAAACATCCGTAAAAAGATTGCTGATTTCGCTCATATATATCACCCGGGCTCATGCCCCATTAGCCTGTATGAGAAGTTCACTCCCAGTTGTCAAGTTCCTTTTTTAGTTCCTCCATAAGGAGATTTTCCGGGACTTTGCGAAGGATCTGTCCGTTTTTAAATATAAGTCCTTCGCCGTTACCCCCGGCAATACCAAGATCGGCTTCCTTTGCTTCTCCCGGACCGTTGACGGCGCATCCCATAACGGCAAGCTTTATATCAAGAGGATAATCCGCCGCCACCTTCTCTGCTTCATTTGCAAGAGAAATAATATCTATCTTTGTCCTTGCGCAGGTAGGACATGAAAAGACCTCAATTCCGCCTTTTCTTAATCCGAACGTCTTTAAGATCATCTTTGCGGTAATAATCTCATCTACGGGATCTGATGTCAGAGAAACCCTCATGGTATCTCCTATGCCCTTATAAAGCATTACAGAAAGTCCGCAGGCACTCCTTATGCTTCCCGTATAAGCGGTACCGGCTTCCGTAATACCTATATGGAGGGGATGATCCGTCTTAGCAGAAACAAGGTCATAGGCTTCAATACAAGCATTTACATCCGTGGATTTAATGCTTATTACAAGATTATCATAATCCATATCCTCGATAATATGAACATTATCAAGGGCACTCTCGCAAAGGGCTTTTGCCGTGGGTCCGCCGTATTTTTCAAGAAGTCTTTTTTCCAAAGAGCCGGAATTAACGCCTACTCTTATAGGGATATTTCTCTCCTTTGCAGCCTTTACGACTTCAAGGACTTTTTCCCGGCTTCCGATATTACCCGGATTTATGCGGATCTTGTCGGCGCCGTTTTCTATGACCGCAACAGCAAGCCTGTAATCAAAATGTATATCCGCTACAAGGGGGATGTGGATGCGTTTTTTTATTTCAGAAAAAGCCGCGGCAGAGTCCATATCCGGAACGGAGCTTCGCACGATATCGCACCCTGCCTCTTCGAGCCGAAGAATCTGGGATACTGTCGCTTCAACATCCGAAGTCGGAGTGTTCGTCATGGACTGAATAGCAACGGGCGCTCCCCCGCCTATCACGCAGCCACCTATATTTACTTGTTGTGTAATCTTTCTATTCATAACATCATTTCACTTCATGCCTGCGACACTTGATAAGACCGCTCCAAGTATATATTGATTTGTACGGGCGTGGTCTTTGCGGGACTTTTAAAACAGCTTATATATGTCGTGGGCCATAATCACCACCATAAGCCCCAAAAGCACAATAAGTCCAACGAAATTAATCATACCCTCGTGGTCCGGGTTCATCTTCTTTCGGCGGATAAGCTCTATAATAAATATAAGGAGCCGTCCTCCGTCAAGGGCGGGAATCGGCAGAAGGTTCATCACGCCTAAGTTTGCCGTAAGAAGAATAGCTATATTAATCATATTTATAAATGCAGCAAAATAACTTACGGAAACGCTTTCGTTATACGTTGTGCTTATGGTAGATACGATTCCCACAGGTCCCGAGACATCATTTAGGGAGACTCCTCCCGTAAATATAAGCCTTAGGGAATTTAGCGTAAGATCTATCCAGTATTTAACCTCGTAGAGGCTGTATCCCACGACTGAAATCACATTCCCCCGGGTTCTTTCGTAGGATGTGACTCCGAAAAGATATCTTCCGGCTTCTTCGCTGTATTGCGGCGTAACCTGAGCAGTATATTCCTCTCCGTTTCTTTCATAAACCACAGTAAGGGTAGATGTTACCTTTGAAGGATGAAGCACAAGATAATTTGATATCTCCCTGTATACATGGATACCGGTTCCGTCAATAGACTTTATGATATCTCCGTCTTCAAGTCCGGCCCCGGCTGCGGCAGAACCCTCCGACACATATACCTGCGGAAGGTCATAACCTATAAATCCTATAAGGATAAGGGCAAGTATAAAAGCCAGGATAAAATTAAAGAAGGGTCCTGCGAATACTATAGCTATCCTCTGCCATACGGTTTTGTTGCAAAAAGCTCTGTCATCATCGCTGTCTTCGTCCTCGCCCGTCATAATGCAGGCGCCTCCGAAGGGAAGAAGCTTTAAACAATATTTCGTTTCGCCTTTTGTAACGCCAAATAACGTAGGTCCTAAACCAAGGCAAAACTCCTCAACCCTTACGTCGTTTTTCTTTGCGACTATAAAATGACCGAATTCGTGAAAAATGATTATAAGACTGAATATTATTATTGCTATTATTATACTTATCAATTTTTGTACCTCTTATTTATATATTCATCAACATAAGACTGTGTGTCAAGAATATCTTCAACATCGGGGCTTTCAATAAATTTCATATTCTGTGTGCAATCTTCTATAATTTCTGCGATTTCAAGAAATCTGATCCTGTCGTTTAGGAACATATCCACTGCGCATTCATTTGCCGCATTAAAAATCGCAGGCATGTTCCCGCCCTTTTTATATGATTTAATGGCAAGGGCAAGCCCCTTAAACGTCTCAAGATCCGGCTCCTCAAAAGTAAGCTCCTTCACATCCCAAAGATTAAGACATTCTCCCGGATAGGGGCGTCTTTGCGGATATAGCAGCGCATACTGTATGGGAAGCCTCATATCCGGCTTGCTTAGCTGCGCAATAACGGAAGAATCCGCAAACTGCACGGCAGAATGTATAATGCTCTGGGGATGAACCACTACCTGAATATCATCTATGGGGACGCTAAACAGATGACAAGCTTCCATCATTTCAAGCCCCTTATTTACAAGAGTCGAAGAATCTATGGTAACTTTCTTCCCCATGGACCAGGAAGGATGCTTTAGGGCATCCGATGCTCTCATATCCTTTAGATCCGAAATCTTTTTACCCCGGAAGGGTCCCCCGGATGCGGTAAGGAGAATCTTCTTTATCCTGTTGTCTCCTGCCCCCTGAAGACATTGAAATATAGCGGAATGCTCCGAATCGACGGGGAGAATGTCAACGCCCTTTTCCTTTGCAAGAGGCATAATGATATCTCCTGCACATACAAGGGTTTCCTTATTTGCAAGGCATATCCTTTTTCCCGCATTTATGGCGGATATGGTAGGAACAATTCCTATCATCCCCACGATAGCCGTTAGAAGAGTATCTGCCTCCCCGGAGCAGGCGCATTCATTAAGCCCCTCCATGCCCCACAAAACGTCTATATCAAGATCCTTTAAGGAAGCCTTTAATTCCTTTGCGCTTTCTTCGTCCGATACGCTTACCCGAAGGGGCATAAATTCCCTTGCCTGCATTTCAAGAAGCTTTATATTTTTTCCGGCAGACAGGGAAATAATATTTATATCCTTATTTTCCCTTGCAATATCAAGAGCCTGGGTTCCTATAGAGCCCGTAGATCCTATAATTGATAGATTTATCATGCCTTTTCTCCGCTTATACAAACAAAAACAGCGATAAATAATATATGATGGGAGCGATAATAATTACGGAATCAAATCTGTCCATAACTCCGCCGTGGCCGGGTATAAGCTTTCCGTAATCTTTAATATCATAAGTCCTTTTTATTCCCGATGCCGTAAGATCTCCTATCTGTGATATTACAGCTCCCGCTGCGGCTATAGCGGCAAAATAATAAACATAGCTAAACGGTTTCCCAAAGAACTGATTTAATACAAATCCATATCCTGCCGCAAGAAGAGCCGCTCCGATTACACCGCCTACGGCTCCCTCGATTGATTTTTTGGGGGAAAGCTCCGGCGTAAGCTTGTGCTTGCCAATGAGCATCCCGGTGCAATATGCCAAAGTATCGCACCCCCAGGTAGTAAAATAGATAAGCCACACAAGGAAAACCCCGTCGTTAAGCCTTCTTGTAAATACCACAAAGGATAAAAACACGGGAAGATATATAAAAAACATAAAGCTAAGGGCTATATCCGATATTTCGTACTTTGGATAGCGAATAACATAAAGCATAAACAAAAGCACAAGTACAGCCACAATCCAGTCATATGCAACATATGTCATCTTTAGGGCTATGTTTACATAATACAGCACAGTCACAACAAGGCATATAAAAAACATCCCCGTCTTTTGGATTCCCTTTGCCTTAAAAAGCTCATAAAGCCCGACACAAGAAAGAAGACCGTAGGCAACAGCAGTAACGGCTCCTCCGGGAAGCGCCGTCAATATAATTAATGCAATTAAAACAATACCGCTTAAAAGTCTTGTAAGAAAGCTTTTCAATTTAATACTCCTTTACGCCTTGCCATATCTTCTGTCCCTATTTACATACGCATCTACGGCTTTTTTTAGCTCATTTGTGTCAAAGTCGGGCCAGGCTGTATCCGTAAAATAAAACTCCGAATAAGAAAGCTGCCACATAAGATAATTTGAAAGCCGAAGCTCTCCCGAAGTACGTATCATAAGGTCGGGATCCGGAATCCCCGCTGTATCAAGATTATCTGATATCATCTGCTCCGTAACCCTTACCGGGCTTTCCCCGCTTTGCGCGGCTCTTTCGTTTATTCTGTTTACAGCCCTTACAATCTCATCTCTGCTGCCGTAATTTATAGCAAGGATCATATGAAGACCTGTATTGTCTTTGGAGCTTTCTTCCATGTTGGCAATTTTTTCTTTTAAATCATCGCTTAAGACGGAAAGATTTCCTATAAAGCTTACTTTAATATTGTCCTTTGCAATCTTTGAAAGATAGCCGACAAGATATTCCCGGAAAAGCTGCATAAGCTTTCCTACTTCCTCTTCGGAGCGTTTCCAATTCTCCGTAGAAAAAGCGTAGAACGTCACGTATTTAATACCCAGTTCCCAGGCGGCACGGCAAACTTTTTCCACATTTTTGGCGCCTGCGGTATGACCGGCTGTCCGGGGAAGTCCGCGCTTCTTTGCCCACCTGCCGTTTCCATCCATTATTATAGCCACATGTTCAGGGACTTTTTTTGTATCTTCTGTCATATTTAATCCTCAAAGCAGCATAAATGCGGTAATAACACAATAGGGAAGATTTCTCTCCCCCATTGGTAATAATCTGTTTTCAGACATATTATACAGCCATAACGTCCTTTATCTTATCCTCTATGGCCTCATCAATCTGCTTTATGGCCTTATCCGTCATTTTCTGAATATCATCCTGAAGATTCGCCTCTTCATTCTCGGAGATTTCATTTGACTTCAAAGCCTTCTTTATGGCTTCATTGGCATCCCTGCGGATATTACGCACGGCAACCTTTGCGTTTTCACCCTTCTTACGAACATCCTTGGAGACTTCTTTTCTGCGCTCCTCGGTCATTTCGGGGAAAACAAGGCGGATAGCCTTGCCGTCATTTGTAGGATTGATTCCGATATCACTGGTAAGGAGAGCCTTTTCGATATCCCCAAGCATATTTGCCTCCCAGGGACTTATCTGAATAATCCTGGCTTCGGGCACGGAGATATTTGCCACCTGCTGGATAGGCGTAGGGGCACCGTAATATTCTACCATAACCTTGTCGAGTACATGAGGATTCGCACGCCCCACCCTTATGGAGCCGAATTCAGAAATCATGTTGTCATAGGATTTTTTCATTTTTGTTTCATATTGCTCTAATTCCATGGGAACCTCCTGATAAAAAGCAGTATTTATACGGTAATCCTCGTTCCGGTAAATTCGCCGGTAACGCTGTTTATAATGCCGTCTTTTTCATTTAAGCCAAATACATACATAGGCATCCTGTTATCCAGGGCAAGAGCCGCAGCGGAAAGGTCTATCACGCCAAGCCTGTCCGTAACCACCTGCTCCATCTTAATCTCGTCATATTTAACGGCGGAAGGATTTTCCTTGGGATCTTTGTCATATACGCCGTCAACGGATTTTGCAAGATAAATAGCCTCCGCCTCCATCTCTATGGCCCGAAGGACGGTCGCTGTATCCGTAGAAAAATAAGGATGACCCGTGCCTCCCGCAAAGAATACCACCTGTCCCTTTGAAATGGCGTCCATGCAAGCATCCTTTGAATAAAGCTCAGTGATCCCTCCTACGCTAAAGGGCGTAAAAATCCTTGTATCCATGCCTTCGCTTCGAAAAACCTCGGATACATAAAGGCAGTTCATAACCGTAGCCAGCATGCCTATCTGATCGGCTTTTGTACGCTCTATCGCATCAGACGAACGACCCCTCCAGAAGTTTCCGCCTCCGGTAACGATGCCGATCCTTACGCCTTTATCAGATACAGCTTTTACCTGGCGGGCAACCCCACGGACTGTTTCTTCGTCAAACCCTGTATGCGCCTTTCCGGCAAGAGCTTCACCGCTTAATTTAAGAAGAATGGCTTTATGCATAAATTATCTTATTCCTCGCTGCCGAAAAGGTTGTCTACATCCACATCCGCATATTCCTGTGAGCAGAAGCCCTGGATAACTGCGCCGTTATTTATCTGTACGGACTTGGACTTAATATTACCTACGATAACTGCTGTGGTATCTACGATAACAGGTCCGTGTACATCAAGGTCTCCCTTTACGGCGCCTGCTACAACAGCGCTGGTAGATGATATGTTTCCTACGATAACGGAACCGTTTCCTACCTTTGCGGAGCCTTCGGATACGATTTCTCCGTTAATATGAGCAGAATCCGCAAAGAATTCCTTTGCTGTTGAATTGCCCTTTACCTTGCCGGATACTACAAGCTTTCCTGTAGTCTTTACGTTACCCGTGATAGAACCCTTAAGCTCTATGGATCCGATAGCTTCAAGGTCTCCGTGAATAGTCATGCCCTTGGTAATAACCGCCATCTCATCATCATATTCGGTCTCGCCGAATATCCTGTCTACATCGATGGGTTCATCAGGCTCGAACTTAACAGGCCCGGAGCTTATGGCAACATCCTTTGCCTCTTCGGTTAATTCCTCTGTCTGTGTCATATCGTCGCTCATTGTATCCTCCTTATATATGTCAGTATTTTCAGGTTCCTCGTAAACCGTTTCGTTTGCCGTATCGTTTACCGCATCTTCCGCCGTTTCTTCGGTTTCATCTGCCGGTTCGGTAATATCTGCGCTCATAAAGCTTTCAAAATCAGCATCATCACTGCCCGTCTCTTCCGCAACATCCGCCGTATCCTCAAAAACAGGTTCAAAAGCTTCTGCATCTTCGCTGCTTTCAACGCTTGTATCCTCTGTAGAATCATCCGCTGCCGCAGATTCAAAAAGACCTGCGGATGTATCCTTTAATTCGTCATTAAGCGCATCAAGCTTTGCGGAAAAATCCTCGGAATCAAAGACATTTGTCTCAAGCTCATCATCTTCCAGCTCATCCATATCGGAACCGGGGATGATATCGTCAAGGGCGCTGTCAAAATCTTCCTTAAATTCCTTAAAAAAACTCATATGTCACCTCCGTTTATTTTATGCAAACCACGCCGATGCGTGCTTTATTCAACTGAATCATACTTCACATGCTGTACAATAGGGGTATCTTCCGTGACAGGAAGAATATCCGCATCCCTCTTTTGAAGCTCCTCTATCAACTGCCTCAAAGCCTTTGCCGTAGTCGTCTTTGCGTTTGCATCATGAAGCAGCACTACCGCTGTTTCGTATTTTCCTATATCCTTAAGAACGCTTTCAATCAGATCGGATGCTGTATAAGCCTGGCTTGTGGCATCTCCGCCTACGACGTTCCAATCCATATAGGTAATACCGGTATCATTAAGATATTTTATAAGCTCTGACATATCGGCATTTGATACTTCATTTGAGCTTCCGCCGGGAAATCTGAAAAGCCAGGGCCGCAGTCCCGTAACGCTCTCTATAAGATCCTGTTCTTTGGTTATTTCATCTGCAAAAGACTCCAGGGATTCATACAAAGAGCTGTATTTGTGGGAATAGGAATGCATTCCTATGGTATGCCCCCGCTCTACAATCTCTTTGTAAAGCTCCTGATATTGCTCATCTTCCGTACCTATGACAAAGAAAGTCGCCTTAACGCCGTATTCATCAAGGGTATCGAGTATTGTCCTCGTATTGTCCGAAGGTCCGTCATCAAAAGTAAGATAAATATATTGATGAGCATCTATGCCGTATTCAAACTCCGAAGAATCCCCGGATTCCGATGTTTCTTCATCCGCATCCGAAGACTCTGTCCCGTCAGAAAGCCCGATTTCATCCGCAACCGCATATTCTCCCCGGCTTGCAAGAGCTACCTCTACATCATCTACTCTTTTCTCCAGAGACTTTACCCGGGAATACATCCCAAAAAGCGCTACAGCCAGGATGATACAAGCCGCAACGAGTACCACCAGCGTTATAAGCACAAAGGATATTATGCTTCTTTTCATTCTGGCGACCCGTTTTTTGCGTTGTCTTTGTTTTTTTAAATCAGCGCTGTCCATATAAGGACGTTTCCTCCCAACTGCTCAATATTCTACCACAGATTTTAAAATTATAAAAGCTCCAAAGCCAAAAAGGCTATGGAGCTAAAATCACGCAAACTATTAGTTGCCGAGCTGTGATGCTACCTCCGCTGCGAAGTCTTCTTCCTTCTTTTCAATGCCTTCACCGGTCTCGAAACGAACGAAGCGGGCAACAGAAACATCGCTTCCCACAGATTTGGATACAGACTCAATATATTTTGCAACAGTCTGCTTTCCGTCCTCTGCCTTTACATAAACCTGATCCATAAGGCAGATTTCCTTAAGCTGCTTCTTTACACGGCCTTCCACCATACCCTGGATAACCTTATCGGGCTTCTGGGATTCCTTGGGGTCGTTCTTTATCTGCTCTAAAAGGATTTCCTTCTCATGAGCTATATAATCCTCAGTGATATCCTTATCGGAAATGTATTTGGGATTAAGTGCAGCTATCTGCATAGCGATGTTGTTTAACGCTTCCTTTACTTCATCATTAACAACAGCTGTATCCGCAGAAACGATAACGCCGATACGACCGCCGCCGTGAGTATAGGTAACTACGCATCCGGATGCATTCTCCACACGTTCAAAACGACGGATGGAAAGCTTCTCTCCGATAACGGCAATCTGGGCTACAAGCTCTTCTTCAACAGTCTTTGAAGAATCCTTCGCCCACTTTTCTGCCATAAATGTATCCATATCGGATGCACTTGATGCAAGCACCTGCTGTGCTACATCTTCTACATAATTCTGGAATTTCTCGTTCTTTGCAACAAAGTCTGTCTCGGAATTAACTTCTACAACAGCTGCCTTGTGGTCGCCGTCGCATGCTATCCTGCAAAGACCCTCGGCTGCTATACGGGAAGCCTTCTTTTCTGCCTTGGCTGCGCCCTTCTTGCGAAGCTCCTCAACAGCCGCATCCATATCACCGTTTGTCTCGGTAAGAGCCTTCTTGCAATCCATCATTCCGGCTCCGGTCAATTCTCTAAGTTCCTTTACCTGTGATGCTGTAATAGCCATTATATATCTCCTTATTGAATAAAATTACTCTTCTTCCTTCGTTTCTTCTGCGTCAGCCTCATCAGCCTCTTCGTAAGAACCTTCATCAAATACTTCGCCCTGGTTTGCCTCTACTACAGCATCAGCCATTGTAGAAACTATTAGACGTACCGCCCTTATGGCATCGTCATTACCGGGGATTACATAATCCAGCTCGTCGGGATCGCAGTTTGTATCCGCAATACCAATTATGGGAATACCCAGTGTATGAGCCTCATGTACGCAAATATGCTCTTTCTTGGGATCTACGATAAAGATAGCGTCGGGAAGCTCCTTCATCTCCTTGATACCGCCAAGGTTCTTCTGAAGCTTATCCATCTCCTTGCGAAGGGAAATAACTTCCTTCTTGGGAAGCACATCAAATGTGCCGTCTGCTTCCATACGCTCTATCTGCTTAAGACGTTCAATACGGCTTCGGATGGTCTTAAAGTTTGTAAGCATACCTCCAAGCCATCTCTCGTTTACATAATACATGCCGCAGCGCTCCGCTTCCTGTGCAACGGACTCCTGCGCCTGCTTCTTTGTACCTACGAAAAGTATGGTACCACCCTCTGCAGCAATGTCAAATACTGCCTTGTAGGCATCATCGATCATTCCTACTGTCTTCTGCAGGTCGATAATATAGATACCGTTCCTGTCTGTGAAGATATAGGGAGCCATTTTGGGGTTCCATCTCCTGGTCTGGTGACCGAAGTGAACTCCGGCTTCTAACAACTGCTTCATTGAAACTACACCCATTTTAATTTCCTCCTTGGTTGTTTCTTCCATGTGTTTCATCCGGGTGAAGGCCCCAAAGGTGTATAAAGAGGCACCGCTTCACTTTCGTCCACACATGTGTTTATTGGTTTCTACACACAAAAAAGCCATTAAATGGCTTTTTTGCAGCTTTAAGATATTACCACATCATGTAAAAGATTTCAAGTAAAAATCAAAAAAGAATCTCAACAATTTCCGCATAGGTCATACCCCGCTTTAATGAATATGTCCCGGGGGTAAGCTTTGTATCATATCCGTTCTTTACCATATAAGAATCAAAATCCGATGCATCATCGATTATCCCTGCCTTTTGCAGGCGGGAAGCTACATCAGAAGAATTCTCCGAGCTGTTTATAGTAAAAGTATATTCAAATACCGTTGTATCCTCGGATGTATCCGCTGCGGTCTTATCGGAAGATGAATCCGAAGAACCGGCAGATGAAGAACCGGATGTATCTGCGGATTCTGATGAAGCTGTGTTATCAGAAGTACTTGCCGCATCAGACGATGCATTGGAAGCATTTTCCTTTGCATCCTCAATATATTGATCTATGGTCATGCCCTCGGAGTCGCTTGCAGCATCTGCGCTTTCCGCAAGGACGTAACCAAGCTTTGTCGCCCTGTTGATAGCGGATTCATCCGTAAGGATTCCTCCGTGAAGGGGTATTGCTATCATAAAGATGATGGTCGTAAGCAGTATTCCTATGCCTGCACCCCGAAGATAATATTTGAATTTCAACTTTCTCCTCCTCCAAATAAATCCAGTACCAGCTGAACCTGTCCTTTTCCAAGGTTCAGCTGGCGGGCGATATCCGTAACTGTCATACCGTTTCTGTGCAGGGACAAAATCTCTTCATTGGAATTACTGCGCTCCAAAATCCTGTCGGCTTTTGAATATACAAGACCGGTATCGGGGTCGATATCGGGTTTGAATTCTTCCTTTGCTTTAGCACTATCCCTGGCATCCGGAGCTTTCGGTTCCTTGACGGGTACACTTTTTGCAGGCTTTTGAGGCTCCTTTATCTCCGGAGCTTTTACAGCTTTTCCGGCACTTGCCATGGGTGCTTTCTTTGCGGGAGCAGCCGCCCCCTCATTATCAGAAACAAGCGCATTAAGCTTCTGGGTCAGGATCATGGCGTTTGATACGGATTTTTTAAGCTCATCTTCCTTATCTGCCATCATGCTGTGCAGGAAAGTAACCTCTGTATGGGCGTCATGAATAGATTTCTTGACTTCATCTGCATATTCACTGATAGAGCTTATGGCATAGTTTGAATCCTGCTGCATCCGTCTTTCGAGGGCTTCTGCGGATTCATCTATCCTCTCATCTATGGTCTCGTCTATTCTGTCCTTTGCATCCTTAAAGGTCTTTTCCACTATTTTATTTAGTTCGTCCTTTGAAAGCCTGGAAAGCTGCTCAAGCTCACCGGGAGTAAGCTTTTCTGCCAGCATAAAACTTCCAAAGACAAAACACACGCCCACAATTATGAGCGCTATTTCCAAACCGGTCATTATTACACCTCTGAATAATTGTCTTAGGAAACGCTGATTAATTTTAGTCAATCCATATTATGCGTCAGGTGGGTGCCGGTCGCTCTAACAATGTCCTCGACTGCTGGACAGTCTGCGGAACTCGTCCTATCGCCAGGTTCGCCTTTGGCTTACCAAGCTTAAGGACACCCCTACGACCAGACTCAAGCTGCGCCTTTGGCTTGCTTTCGTCAAGTTCTCTGGATGGCTTGGTGGCATCCCACCTGCCCGCATTAATATAAACTCATTTAATCAGCGTTTCTAAATAGTAATGTCAAAAGTACTGGTACTGAATTTTTGGCGAAAAGAGCCTTCTTCATCTTCATCCGAATCTGACTTCTTTTTCTTTTTGCGGTTGTCGGTATATTCATTGGAACCCTTTTCCCTGGCGTCAAATTTATTATCCTGCTGCTCTACATTATCAGCCTCAACGACCCGGGTAAGATCGTCATAATGCTCTTTGTCGTTTGTTTCCTGCAGCATTGCCTGTTCTAAAGCAGGACGGGCATCCTCATGAGCCTTTATCATACTCATATCCTGATTGCGCAGCATAACACCGTTATTGATATCTATGGAACTTATCATTGCCATAATGATGCCTCCGCAAAATTACAAAATATCTATCTTTACATCCACTCCGGATTTAATCATCCTGCAATGGGAACGCTTGTCCGTCAGCGCTTTCTGCGCATCGGAAATATTGATGTTGCAGCCGGGATAAGCATCTCCAATGACCTCTATATTTGCATTTTCGCCTATCTCAAACTCTTCCATAAGCTCGGCATATTCCGTCTCTGTCTCATACATCTGCTTTTTAATGTCCTGATAAGCGACTGCGACAGATTTAAGGAAAGCAAGCTTATCGTCGGGCAGCTGAAGACCCTCGGCGACTTTTTTACCAAGCCCGTTTATGGTAGGCTCTATCTTGTTCTTTTCTTCTTCAAGGCTCTTAAGCCTGTTTTCAATATCCCGAAGCTGCTTTTTCTTTTTTGTATTTATGCCGACTTCGACTTTTGTAAGAGCTCCCAGGTCGGATCCAAGAGTCTGGGTGACAATCTGCCTTCCTGCCCGGACCATACCGCCGATTATAAAGCCCTTCTTTCCCATTACCCTTACATCGTATTTTGCGGATATATTGCTGTGAATAATAGAGTCTGCATTTATACTCTCATCAGAATACATCTCGGCATTCTCAACGAATTTTACCGTTATGGAAGACCCTGCGACCAAAAGAGCATTGCTCATGCCGTGAACACCAAGCTTAACTATGATCTTACCCTTGGCTTTCAAAGTAGCGCCTTCAACAAGACCCTCTACAACAATATCTCCTCCGGCTTTTACTGAAAAACCGGAATTCACATTTCCCTTTACCTCTACGGAGCCGTTATATTCCACATCTCCCGTGGAATTATCGACATTTGCGGGGACTATATATACATCCGATACAAAGACTGTATCGTTTGTAAGCATGGCATGACCTTCCACCATGGAATAAATCTCGGTCTCGTCTTCAGAAATACGAACATTCTTACCGAATTTGAGCTTTAAATCATTTACCTTTGCAGGCATAACAGGCTCGCCCCTCACACTGGTTCCCGGAGTTCCCGGATCGGGCGGAGTAAGCCGCGCCAAAAGCTGACCTTCATTAACGGCAGATATCAGATTAAGCTCGTGATAATCAACGGTACCATCTTCATTAAGCTTGGGAGCAAGATTCTTCTGGGTCTCAAAGAAATATTCAATGCTTCCGTTTTTGCTCTGAACCATGGGTTCTCCCCTGGCAATAATATAATCGGTACAATACTGAGGATTCTTAATAAAAGAAGCGATAGCTTCCTCGTCAACGCCGAATCTTATGCGCTCTTTCTTCAGAGTGGCAAGAATATCGTTCTTTGTAAGTCTTGCGCCCTTAAGTGAAGGCGGATAAAACCTTGCTATGGCACTCATATAATCATCGGATACATCGACATCCATAGCGCCGGATTCTTCATAGCCCAAAGGCGCAGTAATCCTTACCGCTGTCTTTTCTTCTGCACGAGCCGCATCTCCTAATGTTTTTGTATCATAATCGGGAATACCTATAGAATTCAGATATCGGGTGACTTCGGAAATAGAAATCGGAGCCCCTCCGTCCGTAGGCGGAAAAGCTATCAGATATGTACCATCATCTCTTATATCAAGCTGAAAATATCCATTCATCTTTCATACCAAACCGAGCAACAGCTAAACAGCAAAGAATCCCATATAGCCGCCCATATTCTTCTTTATTTTCTGCAACGCTTTTGTATGAAGCTGTGAAATCCTGGATTCCGAAACCTCAAAGACGTTGCTGATTTCCTTTAAGGTCATATCATCATAATAATAAAGAAGTATAACCTTTCTTTCTTTATCGGTAAGCATCTGCATCGCCTGTTCGAGCTGTGCTTTTAATTCATCCTCTTCAATAACCTGTTCCGGAGAACGGAATCTGGATGTGGAAGACGTCATCTCTTTGGGCTCATTGCCCTGCTCAATAAATTCATTAAGAGAAATGACATTCGTTACCTTGAGCTGGGATTCCCAAGAGTAATATTCATCTTCGTCTATCCCAAGCTCCCGGGCTATATCTGCAGATTCAGCCGCCCTGCCGGTACGCTCCTCAATAGTCTTTATAGCCGTATCAATCTTCTTTTGCTTTTGACGAACCGTTCTGGGGATCCAGTCCATCTTGCGGATCTGGTCAAGAATGGCTCCTCTTATACGCAAAGATGCATATGTCTCAAATTTGACTTCCTTTGCGGAATTAAATTTATCTATGGCATCTATAAGTCCGAAAACCCCGTAGCCTACGAGATCGTCAAATTCCACATTGCCGCCAAGATACATGCTAAGTCGACCTGCAACAATCTTTACCAGCGGAGCATATTCTACGATGATCTGCTCCCTCAAAGCAGGTGTGGGATCTTCATTATAAGCTTTCCATAATTGCTCTTTGTCTACTGTGTTATTAGCCATAAAAATAATTAAATCAAACTAAAATCAACGGGAAAATCACTGGTTTTCTTCAGTTGATTTCGCCTCTTGTTCTTCCGGATTTTCTTCGGACGGGGGAATGGTATCATCTTCATCGGTGGAAATATCTTCTTTATCCCCTTCCTCACCCCGGGATGCTTCTTCATCCGAAGAATCCTCTTCTTCTTTAAAATTCTTATCCAACACGTATTTTACAACAAATCCCGCTATATAAAAGCATATCAGAACCAGCAGCAGCGTCGTAAGAAAGGTGCGGTTCGACACACCGGAGCGAATCATCACAAGACAGGCGACCAAACCGGCAAGAAGCATAATAAGTACAGGTACATTCTTCGTATTCATAATAAGCTATATAACCTTAAGAGGCTTCCCCACAGCCTTTATGTGATATTCTCCGTTTTCGGCATAAATTTCAACGGTACGTCCGTAATCAAGTCCCGTGTCTTCAGCAATAATGCGGATTCCTTCTTTTTTGAGCGCAGCTTTAACAGCCTCAACATTCCTCTCTCCCACATTACCCACTTTTGATGAATCGGAAAATGAGAACATCTTGGCTCCGCCTGCTATCTTTGCAACAAGATTGCGTTTTGAAACTCCCTGCTTTTCCATCATCTTTACAAGCTCGGGAACTCCGGTATCAGCAAATTTTGCGACATTGGTATTATTTCTTATGGCTGTACTGTCCGGCAGCATAACATGAACGAGTCCTGCGGTATGAGTGGTCTTGTCATAAAGAGCCACACCAACGCACGAACCCAATCCCAGCGTAGTTACAGCATCGGGAGATTTGCATACGTTCAAATCAGCTATGCCGATTTTAATCATATTTCCCATTAAAAACTCCTCAAAGGGCTACACCCAAAGCTTTCAAAATCTTGTCATAAGACTCTACATCCGGCATCAGTATGAAATAACCGTTAAGATTATATTCATCGCCGAAATGAGTCTCTATCATAAGTGCATTGTCTCCGTAAATACCAAATTCCGTAGCGGGAACGCTTAATATCGCTCCGGCCATATCTATAGCAAGATAAGGTATGGAAGGAGAAATCACCAGATTCGTCAAAGATGCAATAGCGGAAAGATATGATGCCGCTATAATATTTCCTATCTCTTTGATCGCGGACAATTCGATTTCTCCGAAATTTGTATTCTCAGGATCATCTGTCCCCATTAGTTTGTCAACAAAGAATCTTGCGGAATGAAGATCCAAAAGGAACATCATACTGCCGGATATATCGTTGGTAACCTCAAGATAAATGCCGCAAATCAGGTCTTCCTCGCTTCCTACGGCAGTAGGCAGCTCCTGCAGCGTCATAAGCCTTACCTGGGGAACCTGCATATCCAATCGGAGGTTTACCATATTGGCGACAGCGGTTGTTGCATTGCCGGCGCCAATATTGCCTATCTCCTTAAGGACATCATAATACATGTCATTGACAGTACTTAAATTAAGTTCTTCAGCCATTTTAACCTCCGGTGAAAGCAGTCCTTAAACCGCTTCCTTTTCACCTATTACCTTCTGGAAATCGAGAAGCGAAATGAGTTCCTCACCGTTCTTGCCAACACCGTTTATAAATGTAGCGGAATCGGATCTTGCTTCAGAGCCCATCTCATCTATTTCGTTTTCGGAAAGCGTAACTACTTCACGCACGGAATCAACCACTACGCCAAGAAGCGCATTATCCTCGAATTTAAGGATAATAATACGGGAATCCTTTGTGAATTCATCATCATCAAGACCCATCCTGCGCCTTAAACTCATTACGGGCACAACCTCGCCTCGAAGATTGATTATTCCACGGAAATATTCCTGAGCCCTGGGGACACGGGTTATCTTCTGCATACGGACAATATTGTCAACATATGCAATGTTTATTCCGTAATTTTCAGAACCCACCTTAACAACAATATACTGTATACGCTCTCCGCTGTCTTCAGTGATTCCAAGAGCATCAACAACTTTTACTTCTGTACTTGTGTTATCCATAAATTGAGCCCTCCTTAAATCAATGCGTTTGCGTCAAGAATCAAAGCTACCTCGCCGTCGCCAAGGATGGTAGCGCCGCTTATAACCTTGATATTTGTGATGTACTTGCCAAGAGACTTAATAACTATCTCCTGCTGTCCGATAAGATTATCCACTACAAGTCCGGCAAGCTGATCGCCCTTCTTGACGATAACAACCACAAGGCTTTCCTCCTCTTCTTCCTTGGGCGGAAGATCAAGGATCCTGTCAAGGCGTACAATGGGAATAACCGTGCCGCGGATGTTTATAACTTCCTTGGACTGTACGTATTTAATCTCGTCAAGAGGAATATCCTCTATAGTCTGTATGGAACCAAGGGATATTGCGTATTTTTCATCTCTTACTTCTACCATAAGAGCCTGGATGATAGCAAGGGTCAGAGGCAGGCTTACGATAAATTTCGTACCCTGTCCAAGGACTGTCTTGACTTCTACATCACCGCCTAAAGATTCAACGTTTGACTTAACAACGTCAAGTCCCACGCCTCGTCCGGATATATCGGTAATCTGCTTTGCCATGGAGAAGCTGGGCATAAACAGAAGGTCTATAATCTCCTTCTGGCTCATATTCTCGGCGCGCTCGGGGCTTATGACTCCCCGCTCTATCGCCTTGTTCTTGACAGCCTCGGTGTCAATACCGTTACCGTCGTCACCAACCTCTATGATGACGTTGTTTCCTTCCTGGAAGGCATTAAGATAAATGGTACCCGTTTCAGGCTTGCCTCTTTCTATACGAGTCGCTGTATCCTCAAGACCGTGGTCTGCGGAGTTGCGAAGAAGGTGCTGCAAGGGATCTCCGATCTCATCAACAACGGTCCTGTCAAGCTCCGTATCCTCACCGGTAATGATAAGTTCCATTTTCTTGTTAAGAGACTTGGAAAGGTCGCGAATCATTCTGGGGAACTTGTTTATGCTGTTTTCGATAGGAACCATTCGCACTTTCATGACAGACTCATGAAGGTTTGTGGTAATCCTCTCAAGATACTCAATCTGCTCTGCATACTGATTTGTACCGCCTTCTCCGGTCGCCTGGGAAGTAATTGATACAAGAGAGTTCTTCGCTATAATAAGCTCGGAAACCTGATTCATAAGAGCATCAAGCTTTTCTATATCCACGCGAACCGTGCGGGAAGTAACAGGCTTATTTGCTTTCTTTGCGGGAGCCTGTTTCTTTTCTGTCTTTGCAGCGGGAGCTGCAGGCGCTGCGGGTGCTGCAGGTGCTGCAGGTGCATTTTCTGCAACAGGTGCGCTCTCGGCAGGAGAAACGGGTGCTGCCTGGGCTGCAGAAGAGGCTGCTCCTGTTTCGGGAACCTTGTCTAACTGCTCATAAACAATATCAACAATCTCCGATACTTCCCTGGCATCTGCTATGGCTGCTTCTCCGTCGCCGGAATCCACTACGAAATAGAAGCTGAAATCATTTTCAAAATTTTCGTCTTCTATATCCTGGGAGCTGGGATTGTATTTGATAATGGTACCGTAATCTTCGATGGCCTTAAATACAAGGAAAGCTCTTGCGGCCTTTAAGAGGCAGCCCTCGTCTATAAATACGGTAACACCAAAAACAGGCTTTGAATCCGTAAGCGCATTTTCAAAGTCTTCTTTTTCTTTATCCGAAAATTCGTATGTAAGATATTTTTTCTTATCTGAAGAGCCGTCTGATGAGTCCCCTGCATCTTCTGCAGGTGCTGCTTCTCCTTCTGCAGAAGGAGAAGCTTCCCCTCCTTCGGGAGCAGGCGCTTCCTGTCCGAGACCCGCCGCAAGGACTTCGGCAAGACGCTGAATAATAGCGGCATTATCTTCAGATCCTTCGTCGGAAGTTGCCTTAATAGTCTCGATATAGGATTCAAGAGCGTCAAGACACTGGAAGACAACGTCAATAAGATCCGAAGAAACGTTCATGTTGTCGCTTCGAACCTCCTGGAAGACATTCTCCATATCATGGGTAAGCTTTTGCATATTCTTAAAACCCATGGTACCCGCCATACCCTTAAGAGAGTGAGCTGCGCGGAATATCTCGTTTACCGTGTCTTTGTTGTCGGGTTCATTCTCCAGGACAAGTATGCTTTCGTTAAGATCCTGGATGTGTTCCTGTGCTTCGTCGATGAAGATATCAAGATACTGACTAACATCCATACTATTTTACCCCCACATTTCTGATAATGCTGTCTGCGACTTTCTCCAGTGAGACTACTTCGTCCGCAACACCGGCTTCGGCAATGGCTTTTGGCATGCCGTAGACCACGCAGGATTCCTTGTCCTGGGCAATGGTGTAAATGCGCTGCCCCGAAGCCTTAAGTCCGGTAATACCCTTTGTGCCGTCCGCACCCATTCCGGTGAGAACAACGCAGGTAACGTTACCGTAACCGCAGGATTGCAAGGACTCATACATCACATCGGCGCAGGGTCTTAATCCTCCAATGGCAGGCTCATCAGATAATTTAATCTTATGTGCGCCTCCCGTTGAAATGACCCTCATGTGCCTTCCTCCCGGGGCAATATAAACCCAGCCTTTCTGGAGCACGTCACCGTCTTGTGCCTCTTTGACATGAACCTTTGAAAGCTCGTCTAATCTGGCAGCCATGGAAGCGGTAAAACCGGCAGGCATATGCTGTACCAGAATCATGGGAGCGTCCATGTTCTCGGGCAGATACGGAATCACGCTCTGCAACGACTTGGGCCCTCCGGTAGAGCTGGCAAGAGCTATAAGCTTGCTGCCGGTGGCAACCCTGGGTTTATCAGCCCTGGTGAATTTCGGCATGGAAACCGGCTTTGGTGTGGAAAATGCTCTCTTGAAATTGCCGCTGGAAATAACAGCGTTTATGATTCCGAGAAGATTGTCAGCAAAATCCTTTCCTCTGGCTTCGGATATGTTCTCCGGTTTGGTGACAAAGTCCGTCGCCCCCAGCTCCATTGCCCGGATAGTCACGTCGGCGTCTTTCGTCGTCAGCGTGCTCACCATGATGATAGTCGTTTGGATATGTTCTTTTTGTAACTCTTCGAGCAGCTGCAATCCGTCCATCACGGGCATGTTGACATCCAGAAGAACCCCGTCGTATTTTTCCTTGCGAAGCTTCTCCAATGCTTCCTGTCCGTTCTTGCAGGTAGCACCCACCTCAAAGTTACTGTCTGTCGCAATTATATCACAGATGACCCTTCTCATGAGTGCAGAGTCATCTACAACCATAACATTTTTTTTCATAATACGCCTCCCTTAACAGTCTTTGTGGCTCTTCTTTCTTCTTCAAAGATGAATTTTATGATAATTTCCCTGTCAACCTCCGAGATTCCTTGAAATTCGGTACGGCATTCATATATAGCCGGATTGTCGGTAGGATCACAATGAAGAAGCCGCCCAAGCAATATGGGCTCAAAGATAACACTTTCGCTTTCCATAACGAAATTCATCATCAGGACACTTTTTTCCGGAAGCAGACAGGGCGTAACAAACCTGATGCCGCCTCCGCTTAGATCAAGCATGGTTCCCGTGTATAATTCATCATCCACAACGCATTCCATATAATAATCAAGATTCCGTTCATCAACCGTATGAATCTTGATATCCTCGGGAAGCACCCTGTATTGAAGGGGAATATTGCATTCCCATCTGTAATAGGCGCGCCTTTGGTATTTTGTGAGCTTCGATGTTATCTGAAGTCTCATAAGATATACGTTTCCCGAAACAAACCTTTCGGTTATTTTTGTCGTAAAAAGGTAAACGCCTTTTTTGGAATAAGATACCATAGAGAGTCTGGTCTCTACAGGCATCAAAACAAGCTTTCCCTGCTGCGTAGGAATCGTAGCGAGAATCTCCTTGTCATTGGGTATATCAAAAATCATGCTGGTATAATGCTTACCCGCATCGGAAATACCCTGAACCTCTTCGCTCCAAAGTCGTATATCAAGTTTGTCACCACAGCTTAAAAATGTTGATAACATATTCTGACTCCAATTACTACGCCGGCAGACCCTGATTCCTGAAAAGCCTGGAAATAAGGTACGAAATTCCCTTTTTCTGTTGGGAATTCTCCGATACATCAATAAATGATGAAGCTATTTTTTTAATTGCCATAGCGGACTTTGATTCGGGATATTCCAAAACCACAGGCCGCTGTGACCTTATTGCCTTTTCGAGGCTTTGATCTGTGGGTATATGCCCGATATGGGACAGCTCAATACCCAAAAACCGCTTTGATACAATGCTGAGCTTGCTGTATATAGCATCGCCCTCTTTCGTATCCCGGACCCTGTTTGTAACCACCATAACCTTTGAACGCACATTATCCGCAGACTGGCGAAGAGCCAGTACCTTAACAAGAGAATATGCATCAGTAAGAGAGCTTGGATCGGGCGTTGTTACCAACAGCACCTCCGGGCAATTTGCAACAAAATCCATTACATTGGAATGTACTCCGGCTGCCGTATCTATTATTATATAGTCTGCGGCGCTGTCAAGCTCCGAGAGCCCCTCAAGCAAATAAGATCTTTGGTGATCTGTGGGGTTGTTCATGGTAACGATTCCGGAGCCTCCGGATATAAAGCCTACCCCGGCCGGACCCTTTGTTATTATATCCGTCATGGATTTGCCCTTGTATATCACATCGTTTAAGGTATACCTGGGCGCCATGCCGTACATAACTTCTACATTCGCAAGACCAAAGTCCGCATCAAATATAATGACTCTCTTTCCCATGCGGGCAAGCTCAACCCCAAGATTAGTAGACACCGTAGACTTACCTACGCCGCCTTTGCCGCTTGTTACGGCAATTACCCTGGCTCTGGGACCTGCCATGGATACTCTGTTTCCTTTTATGATATTTCTTAGCTTCTCGGCCTGATCCATATTACTTACCTCCGAGAAGGTGCTTTACTGTTTTTTGCGGGTCAAATACCTCGATATCATCGGGAACATTCTGCCCCACCGTAACATATGCTATGTCCGAATCCGTATAAAGCCTGATATTCAAAAGATTTCCCATACAGGAGGTTTCATCGAGCTTTGTAAATATAAGGCTGTATTTTGTAAGATTCGAATAAGAATCCGCAATCTGCTTCAGGTCGTTATATTTCGTGGTCGCCGAAAGCACCAGATAAACGTCTTTTTCGTATTTTCCGTCCACTCCCTTAAGGAAGGACTCAAGCTCGGATTTTTGTGAATCGTTTTTGTGGGAAAATCCTGCCGTATCCACAAGTATCACGTCAAAATCAAGGAGCTTTTCAATCATTTTATTAAGCTCGTCCGCCGTATAAACCACAACCATGGGGATATTTAATATATCCGCATATATCTGAAGCTGCTCCGTAGCTGCTATCCTGTATGTATCGGAGGTGGCAAGGGCAATGTTTTTCTTTTCGGTAACCTTAAGGCGGCTTGCTATCTTTGCTATGGTGGTAGTCTTCCCAACGCCGGTAGGACCTATGAAGAACACAACCTTGGGCTTCTTAACTCCTGCCTTTAATACATTAGGCTCGCCGAATTTCAAAATAAGCTTCTGGTATGCATTTGACAGAATATAATCAAGCCCCGATGCTGAATTTACGGACTTTGACAGCTCATCCGTAAGTGCATTGGCATAATGCTCGTCAACTTCATTGGAAACCAGAGTGCGGTAAAGCATGCGTATAACTTCCATACGCTTGTCGCTGTCGGATGAAAGATTAATTCCGTCGGAAGCCGATTCTTTCCTGTCAAGATGCTCATCTATATATTGCTGAAGGGCATCTATCCTGTCTTCAAGATCCCCCGACTGATCATCGGATTCCTCGTCCCGCCTCTTTTGGGTAAGAGCCCGGGACATCCGGTTTGCTTCCTGACGGGAAATCCCCGCCTGTGAGGCGGTATCCTTAACAGGGGCGCTCTCTTCGCCCGATAAAGACTTGCTGCCTGATATCTGCTTATTATATGCTTCAAGAGAAGCATTTATATCAATAGCCTTTTTAACGGGCGCAGATACTTTTGTATCAGCCGGTGCCGGCTCTGATATCTTTGCTGTACCGGCTGCGGCTTTTACCTTTGCTTTTGATGCACCCTTTGAAGACTTTAATTCATCTTCTTCAACGGCCGCCGTTACTTCATAGCTCTTCCGCCCCAAAAGCCCCCGCAATCCTCCTGCGGATATGGTCTTTACGTTCAGGGACACTACGGAAGGACCCAGTTCGTTTTCGGCTTTAAGCTTTGCCTCCTCTTCAGTTTTACCTGTATACTTCTTAATAATCATTTATATTCTTCAGGCAGAAATCATTCCTACCGATTGCAGCTCCACATTAGAATCAATTTCGTTGTACGACACCACAGTAAGATCGGAGAAATAATCCTCCGTCAGCTTCTTAAAATACATACGCACTATGGGCGACGTTACAATTATAGCATTTTTGCCAAGTTTTTCCAACTTTTCCACTTCTTCTTCCGTGGAATTTATGATCGCCTTTGTTTTATCCGGATCCAATGCCATATACGCTCCGGTCTCCGTCTGCTTGATAGAACCCATAATCTCCTGCTCAAGCTGGGGATCTACCGTGACTACATCGGACTTTTCGTTTGGCGGAAAATATTTGCTGGAAATAGCCCGCTTTAAGCCCTGGCGTACGTATTCCGTAAGCACATCCGTATCCCTCGTCGTTCCTGCATGGTCTGCAAGAAGCTCAAATATAGACAAAAGATCCCTGATGGATATTCCCTCAGCAAGCAGATTTTGCAAAACCTTTTGAATCTCACCGAGATTAAGAAGCTTGGGATAAAGCTCGTCCACGACAGCCTCGTTTGTCTCTTTGAGATTTGCAATAAGGTTGCTGACATCCTGACGGCTTAAGAGCTCTGCAATATGGCTGCGTACAACCTCTGTAAGATGTGTCGCAATAATAGAAGGAGGATCCACCACGGTATATCCCAAAGATTCCGCACGCTCTCTCTGACCCTCCGTAATCCAGAGGGCAGGGAGCCTGAAGGATGGCTCAAATGTAGGAATACCGCTTATCTCTTCTTCTACAAAGCCGGGATTCATTGCCATATAATGATCAAAGAGTATCTCCCCTTCCGTTATCTGTATACCCTTTATCTTTATAATATATTGGTTTGGGTTAAGCTGGATATTATCCCTCAAACGGATAATAGGCACGACAGTACCAAGCTCTAAAGCAATCTGGCGTCTTATCATAACCACACGGTCAAGAAGATCGCCTCCCTGGTTTACATCCGCAAGAGGAATTATACCGTAGCCGAATTCAAGCTCTATGGGATCTACATGAAGCAAAGAATTTACATTCTCCGGCCGCCGTATCTCTTCGGCTTCCGTCTCTTCCGTAGATACCTCTTCTTCTATTGCTTCTACTCCCGCTACCTGGGACATATTTCTTGCAGCAAGAAGGAACATGGCTCCGTAGGCAGCAAATATGGGCAATGATAACGGCGTCGTTACACCAAGGAATATAACAACAGCGCCTACGATATACAGAGCCCTTGCGGAACCGAAAAGCTGGGACATAATAACTTTTCCGATCTCGCTTTCCTTTGATGCCTTTGTAACAAGTATACCTGTTGACAATGATATCAAAAGGGAGGGAATCTGGGATGAAAGACCGTCACCTATGGTAAGGATACCGTACTGCTGCAACGCATCCATGGCTTCGAGCCCGTCCCGGCTCATACCCATTATGGTACCGCCTACCAGGTTGACGCCGGTAATAATAAGGCCCGCCGTGGCATCTCCCTTTACATACTTTGTAGCACCGTCCATGGAGCCGAAGAATGACGCCTCATCCTGGATTTTCTGGCGGCGGTTCTTTGCTTCTTCATCGGAAATAGCGCCTGTATTAAGGTCAGCATCTATAGCCATCTGTTTACCGGGCATCGCATCCAGGGTAAATCTTGCCGTTACCTCGGATACACGCTCGGAACCTTTGTTGATAACAACAAACTGGATAATTACAAGAATAATAAAAATAATGGCTCCAATGATAAGATTACCTCCGCCGACGAATTCGCCGAAGGTAGCGACTACGTTACCGGGAGAGCCTGTCGTAAGAATAAGTCTCGTAGATGAGACATTCAGTGATATACGAAATATTGTTGTAAACAAAAGGAGTGTGGGGAAAAATGACATATCCAGAACTTCTTTTGCAAAAATAACAGAAAAGAGAATAACCAGGGCAAGGGAGATATTAAGGGCAAGCATAATATCAAGGATAATACTGGGTATGGGAATGATAAAGAACATTACCGCAGCCAGTATATAAACCGCTATGCCCAGATCGCCCAAACGGGACTTCAAAAATGCCATGACATATCCTCCTTTCCGTAATATTCAAAAATTATTATGCGGTATGCTTCAGCTTGTAAACATAAGCAAGCACATCCGCAACCGCCTGATAAAGCTCGGAGGGGATCATATCTCCCACCTCCACATTAAGATAAAGCATCCTTGCAAGAGGCTTGTTTTCCACTATCTCGATGCCGTTTTCGGCGGCAATATCCTTAATCTTGCGGGCAAGATAATCCTCGCCCTTTGCAAGGACTACAGGCGCCGGAGTCTCTCCGGGTTTATAGGAAAGAGCAACGGCAAGGTGAGTAGGGTTCGTAATGATTACGTCCGCCTGGGGCACCGCCTGCATCATACGTCTCTGGGAAGCCTGGCGCATTATCTGCTTTTGCTTTTGCTTTGCTTCCGGGTTTCCCTCGATGTTCTTATATTCATCCTTGACTTCCTGCTTTGTCATCATCATGTTTTTATGGAATTTGCGTTTTTCGTAGATATAATCCAAAATACCTACGATCATAAACACAATGCTGACATAAAGCCCAAGGTTTAATGCAAGGTTTCCAAAAAGCCCTATAGCCTGAAACAAAGGTATTTCGTAAAGAACAAATATAAAATCCATATTGTCCCTTAAATATAGATAAGAAACTATAATTATAACCCCTATCTTCAGAATGGATTTTAAAAGCTCAAACAAAGCGTCCTTTGAAAAAATACGCTTAAACCCGGAAATCGGGTTGAATTTGCTAAGCTTTGGCTCCAAAGGCTTTGTGGAAATCTTCCATTTTACCTGATATATGGATACTATGATCACTACAGCGCAGGAAATAATAAAAAGAGGCAGCATCATAAGTATCATCCGCAAAAGCGAATATCTGAAAAAATAAACATTCGTAATAGTCGAAAAGCCGCCCTTGGACTGGCTTACCACATCGGGAATCCTGGTGTACAGAGTTTCGAAAAGGCTCAAAAACCCCTCACCTATGGTTTCCATAAAAAGCTTCATACAGATAAAGAGCGTAACAAGACCAAATGCGCTGTTAAGCTCCTTGCTCTTTGCTACCTGACCTTCATCACGAGCTTTATCAAGCTTGTGTCCGGTAGGCTCTTCGGTCTTATCTCCCGCATCATCTGCGAAGAACTGGAGATCATATTGTAATAATAAGTAATCAGTTGACATAATGCCCATCAATTCTCTGCCTCGTCGAAAACGTAAACTCAATCTGCGAACTTCGTTCTTGATTTCGTTAACTATCTCGACGGGGCTACGACTAGGTTC
>CAJOQM010000012.1 GCA_905236845.1 uncultured Lachnospiraceae bacterium
CACTCCTACGACTAGACTCAAGCTACGCCTTCGGCTTGCTTTCGTCAAGTTCTCTGGATGGCTTGGTGGCATCCCACCTGCCCGCATAATATAAACTCGTTCAATCAGCGTTTCCTTAGATACTATTTGACGATAGTTATATCGGACGTTTTCCGGAATACTTAACCCCTAAATAAAAAAATATTGGGGAAAAGTAAATTTTCACCCCAATATCTTGTGTAAAATCATAAAATGTGGCATATATACTGCTTTGCTTTAATAATATACAAGACAACCATTGCAAGCGACTGCAGTCTCGCACAGTATAAAGCAAAGCATATTATCTTACATTTTATTCATGTGAGAGGATTTCACCCGCATTTACGCCTGCAGCCTGGAATTCCGCATAAAGCCCGGTTCCTATGGCAACGCAGTTCATAGGATCTTCGGCAGTCATGGTGGTAATGCCGGTGCGGGATTCTATAAGCTCTTCAAGCCCGCGCAGAAGAGAACCGCCGCCGGTAAGCACTACGCCCCTCTCCGCAACGTCAGCTGCAAGCTCGGGGGGAGTCCTTTCAAGGACAGAATGCAAAGCGTCAACTATCTGGTATGTAGTCTCCTTAAGGGCTTCTTCCGTCTCTTCGGCAGTCACGGTAACGGTCTTAGGAAGACCCGTAACGAGGTTTCTGCCTCGCACATCAAGGGTCTCGTCGGGAGATCCGTTAAAGCAGGTACCTATCTTTACCTTGATATCCTCGGCCGTACGCTCACCGATAAGAAGGTTATGCTTCTTTCTCATAAAGCGGACCAGAGTCTCGTCAAAGTCATCGCCGGCAATCTTTATGGAAGTAGAGACTACTGCTCCTCCAAGAGATATAACCGCTATATCCGCCGTGCCGCCGCCGATATCCACTATCATATTGCCGCAGGGCTTTGATATATCTATCCCGGCGCCTATTGCCGCAGCTATGGGCTCTTCGATAATAGAGACTGCCCTTGCGCCGGACTGATATGTAGCGTCCTCTACAGCCTTCTTTTCGACTTCTGTAGCTCCCGAAGGTACGCAGACACTGACCCTGGGCTTACGAAAGCTCTTTTTGCCCATGGCTTTCTGGATGAAATATTTCATCATCTTTTCCGTGACGGTATAATCCGAGATAACGCCCTGGCGAAGGGGACGGACCGCAACGATATTTCCGGGAGTACGTCCCAGCATAAGCCTTGCTTCCTCTCCTATGGCCTTTATCTTTCCCGTATCCCTGTCAAAAGCCACTACCGACGGCTCCTTAAGGACAACGCCTTTCCCTTTTATGTAAACCAACACGCTGGCTGTTCCCAAATCTATTCCTATATCAGTAGCGTTTGCCACAATATTTCTCCTTTCAAACATCACTGCAAATCTTTTTGCCCGTAAAAAATGCGCAAATGTTATTATATACGATTCACGGAAAAATGCAAAGTATTTTTTCTTAAGAAACGCTGATTAATTTAAATTAATCCATATTATGCGTCAGGTGGGTGCCATTATGATGTACATACTAAAATCAGCGTTTCCTTTAAATTTACAAATACTTTTTTAAATATTCCCCCGTATATGACCCTTTTGCTTTTGCTACTTTTTCCGGGGTGCCGGCGGTCACTATCTTTCCGCCTCCGTCGCCGCCTTCGGGACCAAGGTCTATAATATAGTCTGCGGATTTTATCACATCAAGATTATGCTCAATTACAATGACCGTGTTTCCCCCGTCAGTAAGGCGCTGAAGTATATCCACAAGCTTATGCACATCTGCAAAATGAAGTCCCGTAGTAGGCTCATCTAAAATATATACCGTATTTCCCGTGCTCTTTTTGGATAACTCCGTGGCAAGCTTTACCCTCTGGGCTTCGCCCCCGGAAAGCCCCGTGGAGGGCTGCCCCAGCTTCATATAAGAAAGTCCGACTTCATTAAGGGTATCGATCTTGCGCTTAATCTTTGGTATCGGGGCGAAAAATTCCGCCGCCTCTTCAACGGTCATTTCAAGCACAT
This sequence comes from uncultured Lachnospiraceae bacterium, assembly GCA_905236845.1. Lineage (GTDB taxonomy): Bacteria > Bacillota > Clostridia > Lachnospirales > Lachnospiraceae > RUG14243. Next base: position 2,006 of record CAJOQM010000012.1, read on the forward strand.
CGTTTATGGTCTTCCCTTTGTAACGGACTTCCAGGGTCTCCCTGTTATAGCGCTTGCCGTCGCACACCTCGCAGGGCACGAATACATCCGGAAGGAAATGCATTTCTATTTTTATAATGCCGTCGCCGGCGCAGGCTTCGCATCGCCCGCCCTTTACATTAAAAGAAAAACGTCCCTTGCCGTAGCCCCTTGCCTTTGCATCGGGAGTAGATGCAAAAAGATCTCTTATCATATCAAAGACACCGCAATATGTGGCGGGATTAGACCTGGGGGTGCGCCCTATGGGAGACTGGTCTATAGCTATGACCTTATCAAGCTTATCAAGTCCTGTTATACCTTTGCTTGGTCCTGCCACGGTGCGGGCATGGTTTAATTTTTTTGCAAGAGTTTTATACAAAATCTCATTTACAAGAGAGCTCTTTCCCGATCCGGAAACTCCGGTTACGCAGGTAAATACCCCCGTAGGAAATTCCACATCAATATCCTTAAGATTATTCATGGAGGCTCCCTTTACCTTCATCCACCCCTTGGGTTTACGGCGGTTTTCGGGCACGGGTATCTTCTTTCTTCCGCTTAGATAATCTCCCGTTACCGAGCCCTTTACTTTGGAAATTTGATCTGCCGTTCCTATAGCCGCTACCTCTCCTCCGTGGGAGCCTGCTCCGGGACCGATATCTACGATGCAATCCGCCTGTCGCATGGTATCTTCGTCATGCTCTATTACAAGGACAGAATTTCCCAAATCCCGCAGATGCTTTAATGTAGCAAGGAGCTTGTCATTATCCCTTTGATGAAGACCGATGGATGGCTCATCGAGAATATATGTGACACCCACAAGCCCCGAGCCTATCTGGGTCGCAAGGCGTATGCGTTGGGATTCGCCGCCCGAAAGAGTAGCTGTACCCCGGCTTAAAGTAAGATATCCAAGACCCACATCATAAAGGAATCCCACCCTGGCGCGGATTTCTTTTAATATCTCATCCCCTATAAGATGCTGCTGCTTTGTAAGCTTCATGCTGTTTAAAAAATCCCGCATATCCACAACAGACATAGACGTCATCTCGAATATATTTTTATCCTCAACGGTTACCGCAAGGGATTCTTTCTTAAGCCTCTTTCCTTTGCATTCTTCACAGGGAGTAAAGCGCATAAAGCTCTCGTATTCCTGGCGGGTGCGCTCCCCCGAAACCTCCCGATAGCGGCGGCGCACGTTCCTTACAATACCCTCAAAGAGTATGGGATAGTCCCCTACTCCCCGGCTTCCTTCATAATGAACCATGACTTCCCTGTCCGCCCCGTTTATAAGTATTTCCCTTATATCATCGGGATAATCCTCAAAAGGCGTATCCAAAGAAAATCCGTATTCATCCGCAAGGGCTGTCAGAGTCGCATTGGTAAAGGAGCCCTTTTTATTTGCGCTTTGCCATCCGTTTACCACGATAGCTCCGTCGTTTATGGAAAGAGATGTATCGGGTATCATAAGCTCCGGATCAAATTCCATGCGATATCCAAGACCCGAACACTCCGGGCAGGCGCCAAAGGGGTTATTAAAAGAAAAGCTCCTGGGCTCTATCTCGTCTATGGATGTACCGCAGTCGGGACAGGAAAAATTCTGGGAAAGAGTCATCTCCTTCTTGCCGTCAATATCAAGAAGAACATTCCCCCCCGTAAGCTTAAGCGCTGTCTCCACGGAATCCGTAAGGCGGCGGTTTATGCCTTCTTTTACCTTTATCCTGTCTATTACGATTTCTATGCTGTGCTTTTGATTTTTGTTAAGATTGATATCGTCTGTTATATCAAAGAGATTCCCGTCTACCCGCACCCGGACAAAGCCGCTCCTTTGAGCGCTTTCAAAAACCTTTGCATGGGTTCCTTTCTTGCCTTTTACTACGGGAGCCAGGATTTGCAGACGAGTGCCCTCGGGAAGGGCGAGTATTATGTCAACCATCTGGTCTACGCTGGTTTTCTCAATAACCCTGCCGCAATCCGGGCAATGCGGCGTTCCGATACGTGCATAAAGCAAACGGAAATGATCATAAATCTCCGTAACGGTGCCCACGGTGGAGCGGGGATTGTGGTTCGTTGATTTCTGATCTATGGATATGGCGGGAGAAAGCCCCTCTATGCTCTCCACATCCGGCTTTTCCATGCGCCCCAGAAACATCCTGGCATAAGAAGACAAAGACTCCATATAACGCCTCTGTCCCTCGGCATAGATAGTATCGAAAGCAAGAGAGCTCTTCCCCGAGCCTGAGACTCCCGTCATTACCACAAGCTGATTCCTGGGTATATCAACGTCTATATTCTTCAGATTATTTTCCCTTGCGCCCCTGACTTTAATAAAGTCTGTAACTTTGAGTTTTTTTGATAATTCTTTATTTGCCATAATAAATCCCTGTAACTTTTTTCGGAAACGCTGATTGAATAAGTTTATATTAATCAGCGTTTCCTTAATATAACCCTCATGCGTTTAAATATTTTTTCACTTCAAACATCTGGTCTCGAAGCGCCGCAGCCTCCTCAAAATCAAGCTCCGCCGCCGCTTTTTGCATACGGCGCTGAAGATTCGCAGCCAGGGACTCAAGCTCTTTTTTGCTCATGGATTCGGGATCCTTTTCTATAGCCATGCGTTGCTTTTCTACTTTCTTTGAAATGGCTATAAGGTCACGAACCTGCTTCTTAATGGTCTCGGGCTTTATCCCGTGTTCTTCGTTATACGCCTGCTGTATCTTCCTGCGGCGGGCGGTTTCGTCTATGGCATGCTTCATGGAATCCGTCACCGTATCCGCATACATAATAACCCTTCCCTCCGCATTTCTTGCGGCGCGTCCTATGGTCTGCACCAAAGATGTCTCGGAGCGAAGGAACCCTTCCTTATCCGCATCCAATATAGCGATAAGGGCGACCTCCGGAATATCAAGTCCCTCCCGCAGGAGATTTATCCCCACAAGGACATCAAATTCATCCATGCGAAGAGAGCGGATAATCTGCGCCCTCTCCAATGTATCTATATCAGAATGCAGATATTTTACACGGATATCGTTTTCTTTTAAATACCCCGTAAGATCCTCCGCCATTTTCTTTGTCAAAGTCGTAACTAAGGTCTTAAATCCCGCCGCCGTCTCCTTTCGGATTTCCGATATCAGGTCGTCTATCTGGCCTTCTATGGGCCGCACGAAGACCTCAGGGTCCAAAAGCCCCGTAGGACGGATCACCTGCTGAACCCGAAGAAGCTCATGCTCGCTTTCATATTTTGCGGGAGTCGCCGACACAAAGAGCATCTGGTCTATATGGCTCTCAAATTCCTCAAAATTAAGGGGCCTGTTATCTTTAGCAGAAGGCAAACGGAAGCCGTAATCCACCAGAGTGCTTTTCCGGGACTGGTCTCCTACGTACATTGCCCCCAGCTGGGGTATGGTCATATGGGACTCATCCACCATGATAAGAAGGTCATCGGGGAAATAATCCATCAGCGTCTCGGGAGTAGATCCCGCCGGGCGCCCCGCAAGATGACGGGAATAATTCTCTATCCCGGAGCAAAATCCGGTCTCTTTAAGCATCTCCACGTCAAAATTCGTCCGCTCCTCTATGCGCTGCGCCTCAAGGAGCTTATCCTCGGAGCGGAAATATTTTACCCTCTCTTTAAGCTCGGCCTCAATATTTTCCGCCGCCCGCAATATCTTGTCCTGGGGCACTACATAATGAGACGCAGGGAAAACCGCCACATGGGAGAGCTCATTTTGAACCTTTCCCGTAAGGACATCTATTTCACATATCCTGTCCACCTCATCCCCGAAAAATTCTATTCTTACTCCGTTTTCATGCTCATTGGCAGGGATAATCTCCAGAGTATCTCCCCGCACCCGGAAAGTTCCTCTCTTAAAATCAATCTCATTACGGGTATATTGAATATCTATAAGCTCTCTTATAAGTTCATCTCTGTCGCGCTCTTGTCCCTGGCGTATGGAAACCATCATTTCCCGGTAATCCACAGGAGAACCCAGACCGTATATGCAGGATACAGAAGCCACTACGATAACGTCCCTTCGCTCTATAAGGGAGGCAGTCGCAGAAAGCCTTAGCTTATCTATCTCTTCATTTATTGCGGAATCTTTTGCAATATAGGTATCTGTCGAGGGGACATAGGCCTCGGGCTGGTAATAATCATAATAAGATACAAAATACTCTACGGCGTTTTCAGGGAAAAATTCCTTGAATTCGCCATAGAGCTGTCCTGCAAGAGTCTTGTTATGGGAAATCACCAAAGTCGGTCTGTTAAGAGATGCTATAACATTGGCCATGGTAAATGTCTTACCGCTTCCCGTTACTCCCAGTAATGTCTGGAATTGATTGCCCTCCTTAAAGCCCTTAACCAGCGCATCGATAGCCTGGGGCTGATCTCCCGTAGGCTCGTAAGGGGCATGCAATTTAAATTTATCCATAAAGACTAAACTCCCGTCTTTCTATTTCCCCGAATAAGGGCAGCAGCTACTACCACAACCGTAAAGACCGCACCTACTGCCATAGAAATATTATAAGGCAGGTTAAGACCTATCTTTGCCCCAATAAGATAAGAGCTGGTAATAAAGGAATAAAAAGCAAAAGGTATAAGGGGCACCCAAAGATATTTTTTCCTGTCATGCTGTATAAACCATATGGTAATGGAAGCCAGTGCAAATACAGCAAGGGTCTGGTTGGACCAGCCGAAATATTTCCAGATGGTATTAAAGCCGTTGGGATCGTTCTTTGCCCAGATAAGCACTGCGTATACCGCCGCAAACACGGGAATGGCAAGCGATATTCTTTTCTTGTTGTTATTCTGCTTAAGATGAAAAACATCCGTCAGGATAAGACGCAGCGACCGAAGCGCCGTATCGCCGCTGGTTACGGGAAGCACAATGACACCGATAACAGCTATAATCCCTCCCACAGGTCCGAGCATATTTTTGCAGACGACACCCACTACAGATGTAGCGGAAATCTGTGTAAGAGCACCTCCCACATTCGCAAAATATTCCCAACCGGATTCCGTCATTTCCATGGTGATTCCGGAATTTTCCACACCTATGCCTATCATTGCCATGGTTGCGGCCGCCCATACCATTGCGATAAAGCCCTCTGCTATCATCATATTGTAAAATGTGCTCCGGCCTTCCTTCTCACTTTTCATGGTTCTGGTGACCAGAGTTATCTGGGTGGAATGAAATCCGGACAAAATACCGCATGCCACAGTCACAAAAAACGTGGGGATAAAGTGCTCGGACTGAAAATAATCTCCGAAATCAAAGCCTTTAAGACTCCAGCTTTCCCAGATATCCACCATTAAGTAACCGCCCTTTGAAACCAGCACCATCAGGGCATTTATTGCACCAAGTATAATAACAAATCCAACGGCAAAATGTATTTTCCGGGCAGTATCCCGAAGCTTCAGCCTTGTATAAATCCTTCGATGAAGCCACAATACCAGAATCATTCCCACAACACACACAATAATCGCATATCCTATCGGAAGCCCCGATGTCGTTACTGCACCGTTTTTGGCGTCAACCATATCTATCAGGGGATATCCCTTAAAGAAAAGGGCAACAAAAACACCCAGAGCAGAAAGCAAAAGAACTGCGCCAAATACAGGATATATCCTGCCTATTATTTTATCTATGGGAAATACGGTAGCTATAAGATAATAAGCAAATATCACCGAATAGATGATCCATGTAGCAGGATCCGATGCGGCGCCGCTGAATCCGAAAAGCTGGGTAGCAGCGATATCCCCGGGAGTATATATAAAAACCACTCCTATAAGGAAAAGCACTATGCACACAAATACGGTATAAATCTTGTGAATTAAAGAATTTGTATTTTCCTTTATCACTTCAGGCATCTGAATGCCGCCCTCGCGAACGGATATCATTCCGGAAAAATAATCATGAACGGCTCCGCCTATAACGCAGCCTATGGGAATAGTAATAAAGGCAATAGGTCCGAAAAGTATCCCCTGGATAGGTCCCAATATAGGTCCTGTCCCGGCGATATTAAGGAGATTTATAAGGGAATTTTTCCATTTGGGCATGGGGACATAATCCACCCCGTCCTGTTTGGTATAGGCAGGTGTTTTTCTGTCATCGGGTCCGAAAATTTTATCACAGAATCTTCCGTAGAAATACCCTCCTGCCAGCAAGATCAAAATTCCCATTATAAATGTATGCATAAATCCCCCTTTTTACTTTTCATGTCAATAATAAATCTCACCTTTGACCGTAATATGCATCAGGTCCGTGCTTTCTCATATAATGCTTGTCCTGAAGCACCTGGGGCGCAGGCTGGACATGATGGTTTATCTCCTCCGTATGGTAAGCCATCTTTGCCACTTCCTCCAGAACAACAGCTGTATGCACGGCATCATTTGCGTTTTTCCCCCAGCAGAAGGGTCCGTGGTTTTTGCAAAGGCAGGCCTGCATGGCATCCGGAGCCATGCACATATCCTTAAAGCTTTCTGTGATAAGAATGCCTGTATTTTTCTCATAACCCTCGTCTATTTCCGCTCCGGTAAGAACACGGAGGCAGGGTATGTCTCCATAGAAATAATCCGCATGGGTGGTTCCGTAGCAGGGGATGTCCCGCCCCGCCTGAGCCCAGCTTGTGGCGAATTGTGAATGGGTATGGACAACGCCTCCTATATCCGTAAATCTCTTGTAAAGCACGGCGTGTGTCGCCGTATCCGAGGAAGGATTGAGTTTTCCTTCTACCTTGTTTCCGTCAAGGTCTACTATAACCATATCATCGGGACGCAAATCACCGTAGGGGACTCCGCTGGGCTTTATGGCAAAAAGCCCTTTTTCCCTGTCAATTCCGCTGACATTACCCCAGGTAAAGGTTACAAGCCCGTATTCGGGAAGCAGCATATTTGCTTCATAGACTTCTCTTTTTAATTTTTCAAGCATAAAAAAATCCTTTCGGTTTACATAACACATGCCATTCCGGCAAAATCTTTACCCTCGTATTTTATCACAGCCCTTATATCAATTCAATCCCATCACCGGGACAGACCTCTCCTTCTTCAAGGACTTTCATAAAAACTCCTTCTCTGGGCATAACGCAATCCCCTACCTGCTGCCTGATAGCGCAGTCCGCATGGCACTCCTTGCCTATCTGGGTGACTTCAAGGACAGCGCCTCCTATACGCAGCTTTTGCCCTATGGGAAGGCTCATGACCTCTATCCCCTCGGAGAGGATATTTTCCGCAAAGACACCGGGCTTTAATTCCGTATCAATCTTTGACTGCATCTTGTTTACGCTTTCTTTGGCAAGGATGCTTACCTGCCGGTGCCAGTTTCCCGCATGGGCATCCCCTTCTATGCCGTGCCCGGGGATCAAATGAATCTTATCCACAGGCTCCTTTACGGTGCCTTTGACTTTGCTTATGCATACATTTAATACCTTCGCCATATCTACTCCTTTCCTGCGTCCGTGCCGCAGTTATGGACATTTCCCATAAGGATATCTATCCCGTGAAGCACAGGATCTATTACCGCAGAGAAATTCTCCGTAGAAGCCTTTTTGCTTCCGGGAAGATTTATTATAAGAGTATCACCCCTTATGCCTGCAATCTCACGGGAGAGGCAGG
>CAJOQM010000013.1 GCA_905236845.1 uncultured Lachnospiraceae bacterium
CCAATCCTTCCCTTAAAAGCCAGATGGACTATGAATTGATTGTTCATAAGGTTACAAATAAGCTTTCAACCGAGAAAAAACTTGATAATTGCGGTATATCAATGAATAATTTCCTGACGATAAGGGACGACCTTTTGAAATGGGGTGTTGAATATGAACATAGATTTCGTAAATGAAACGGAAAGGGATCTGGGCTTTGATCTTGAAAAGACAGCCCTTGAAGTAGTAAATTCCTGCGCCGATATAGCGGATCTTCCCTACGAAGCCTTGGTTCAGATCACATTGGATGACAGCGAGCATATTCGGGAAATAAACAAAATACACAGGAATATAGACGATACAACGGATGTTTTGTCCTTCCCCATGGTTTCCTATGAGTCTCCCGGGGATTTTGACGAAGAAAAATTGATATCACAGGATGCATTTGAGCCTGATTCGGGTGAATTGCTTCTGGGTGATATTGTCCTTAATATAGACAGAGTAATATCCCAGGCCGAAGAATACGGTCATTCGGTAAGAAGGGAATTTGGGTTTCTCATAGCTCACAGCATGTTTCATCTTATGGGATACGATCATGTTGATGAAGCAGGGATGGCTCAAATGGAAAGGCTGCAGGAGGAGGCCCTTGCAAAAATCGGTTTAACAAGAAATTAATATAAAGGAGATTTTTATTATGAGACTAAAAAAAGCATTATTGATGTGTACTTTGATGTCGGGAATGTGCCTTGCGCTTTTTGCCTGCGGAAATAAGCAGGAAGAAGAGGTGGTAGTCGAGGAGACTGCGGATGCTTCTGCAGAGCCTGTAGAAGTTACGGTGGAAGAAGAACCCGGATATGTAAGCAAGCTTACGGGTGAAGCTTTTGATGAGACGGGCGACGCTTCTTTAAGACCTGTAGCTGTCATGGTTCCCAATGACAATTACGGAGCTCTTCCCCAGTACGGACTTTCTCTTGCCGGAGTTGTTTATGAAGTCCCCGTAGAGCCGCCTTATACAAGACTTATGGCGATATATGATCAGGCTTCATTTGATGAACTTACAACGGTAGGACCTGTCCGCAGCTGCAGACTGTATTATTGCTATTTTGACCTCGAATTCGATGCGATATATACCCACTACGGTGAGTCTGAATATGCCAAGAGCTTCCTTTCCTCAGGTCAGATAGACGAGATGGACGGCATGGATTCAACCATAGATTCTATAGTATTTTGGAGAGATTCTTCAAGAACAAATCCGGATAATGCTTTTACCAGCGGGGAAAATCTTCTTGCGGGTATAGAATACAAGGGATTTGATACTTCTTATTCAGAAGACTACGAAGGCAAGTTTACATTTGCGTCGGATGAAGTCTCCCTTTCGGATGGTGAAGATGCAACTACGGTATATCCGGGATATCCTTCAAACGTAAATGTTGCGAACCCCTGGTTTGAATACAATAGCGAGGACGGGCTTTATTACAGATATGAATACAGCGCTTCTCATAACGATGCCTTAACGGGCAATCAGCTCAGCGTAAAGAATATCATTATCCAGGCTTGTGATTATTCTGTAATGGAAAAGCATAATACATACAACTTTGATACAACAAGCGGCGGCTCGGGCTATTATATAACAAACGGAAAGGCCATCCCCGTTACCTGGTCAAAGGAATCTGAATATGCTCCCGCAAAATATTTTGATGCCGACGGCAACGAGATAGAGTTTAACACAGGCAAAACCTGGGTTTGCATTATAAAGAGCTCTGATATTGACAGTGTATCATTCTCAAACGGAACATCCGGTGACGATACTTCTACGGATGCAGATACAACAACGGATGCACAGTAATTAACATTGATATTAAATGGCTGACAGGAAAGAAAACAAATCCGCATTTTTGGTACAGGGGTCGATTCTTGCGATAGCGTCTGTAATAAGCAGAATTATAGGCCTTGTCTACAGAGTCCCCCTTACCAATATAATAGGCGATGACGGCAACAATTATTACGGGGCTGCATTTGATATCTATAATATTTTGTTATTGATATCATCATACAGCCTCCCCCTTGCCGTTTCAAAGCTTGTTGCCGCACGCATGGCAAAAGGAGAGCGCCTTAACGTTTTACGCGTTTTGAGGGGTGCTCTTGTTTTTGCGTTTGTAACGGGCAGCATAGCTTTTTTTGTTGTATTTTATTTTGCGGATAATCTGACAGCTCTTCTTGCAACGCCCGAAAGTTATCTTGCCCTTCGGGTGCTTGGACCTACGCTTCTTATAGTGGCTGTGATGGGAGTTATCCGGGGGTTCTTTCAGGGAATGGGGACAATGGTTCCCAGCGCTATTTCGCAGGTGTTGGAGCAGATAGTTAATGCCATAGTTTCCGTAGCTTGTGCATATGTGCTTTTTAATTACGGACTGACTACGGCAGCGCTTCTTGGTAATTCCGAAAAAAGAGCCGAAGCCTTCGGCGCCGCAGGAGGCACATTGGGTACGGGAGCGGGAGCTTTGACGGCGCTTATTTTCCTTGTGCTTATTCTTGTTATATTTTTGACAGCCTTTAAGACAAACGTAAAAAAAATTCCCGCAAGAAAACAAAATGTAGAAGCATATTCATCTATCATGGTGCTTTTGATTTTTACCATAGTTCCCGTGCTGCTTTCTACAACCATCTATAATATCAGTTCTATTTTAGATCAGGGATTCTTTAAGAATATAGCTCTTTCACAGGGATATTCCGAAGATGACGTATCTTTATGGTGGGGCGTTTTCGTCGGGAAATACAAAGTCCTTATAAACGTACCCATAGCTCTTGCATCCGCACTTGCGGCATCTGCCGTCCCCAGCATTACAAGGGCTTTTACCGCAAAGGATATGACTTTGGTTAAACAGAAGATTGAGTCTGCCTTAAGATTTATTATGTTTCTTGCTTTTCCATGCGCCGTGGGGCTTTTTGTACTTGCCTCACCTATATTGATATTGCTTTTCGGTGACAGCAGGGAAATAGGCGCAAGTATGATAAAAGCAGGAGCCTTAAGCATTATTTTCTATTCCATATCGACTTTGAGCAATGCAGTTCTTCAGGGTATAGATAAAATGGCTCTTCCGGTACGAAATGCGCTCGCTGCTCTTGTACTTCATCTTGTGGTTCTTTTTGTTATGATGTTTGGGTTTGATATGAATATCTATGCCGTAATCTGGTCTAATACATTGTTTGCGCTTTTTATGTGTATTTTTAACCAGATATCCATACACAGGCATGTGAAGTTTACCCAGGAGATTAAAAAGACATTCATTTATCCTGCCGTATCATCTCTTGTTATGGGTGTAGCAGTCTATGCTATTTATACACTTTCCATGAATCTTTGCGGCATAAATGCAATATCCACTGTTTTTGCCATTATTACAGGAATTGCGGTTTATTTTGTCCTTATCACAAGGCTTGGAGGAATTACCGCATCAGAGCTTTCATCCTTCCCGGGAGGCAGGACTATGGTAGCCATATTGCGTAAATGCAGGATAATGTAGGTGGGCTCATGAAGGAAAATTATGATGTAATAATCATAGGAGGGGGAGCTGCCGGGCTTTTTGCCGCAGGCAGGATAGATGGAAAGAAGGTTGCCGTTCTTGACCATATGCAAAGAGTCGGCAAAAAGATTCTTTCTACGGGAAACGGCAGATGCAATCTTTCTAATGAAAATATTTCCAAAGAAGATTATTTTGGTTCGGAGCCGGAGTTTATAGATTCCGTGCTTTCCGGATTTACACCTGATGATGCATGCAGATATTTTGAATCCATAGGAGTCCCCGTAACAGTAAAAGAGGGGCGGATATATCCCCGGTCTTTGCAGGCTTCTGCGGTTCTTGATGCTTTAAGGTTTTATGCAGCTGAAAATGGCGCCCGGATTATTACTTCTTTTAAGATTAATTCAATCGTTAAATCACAGGATTTATTTGAAATCAAGGGACATATTGACTCCGAAAAAGGAACGGAGAATTATGTTTTTTACGCAAAATCCGTGATTCTTGCGACCGGAGGCCTTGCGGCGCCAAAGACGGGAAGCGACGGCTTAGGATATAATATTGCCGTATCTTTCGGGCACAGACTTAAAGATACCATGCCTCATCTTGCCCCGCTCCGTTCACCCAACAAATTTCTTCCGGCTTTATCCGGGGTTCGTATTGAGTCTCTTATTACACTTATGATAGATGATAAGCCGGTTATGGATAATTACGGTGAACTCCAATTCATAAAAGACGGGATATCGGGCATAGTTACCTTTGAACTTTGTGCTCATGCGGGTTATGCATTATCCGACGGGAGAAGCGTAAAGGTTTTAATAGATTTGCTGCCCGGGGTCTCAAAAGAGAGCATTAAGGCGGATTTAAATAACCGGCGTAATGTTTTTTCAAACAGAACAGCGGAGAATATGCTTTGCGGTATTTTAAACAAAAAGATAATATCCGTACTTTGCAAGCTTTGCGATATTTCACCCGGAGGATCCGCAGATGATTTTACGAAATACACCGTAAATAAATTTGCCGATTATCTTAAAGGACTCCCCGTTTTAATAAAATCTGCATACGGCTATGATACAGCCCAGGTAACGGCGGGAGGCATAGATACATCTGATATAGATTCCCATACCATGGAGTCAAAACTTTGTCCCGGGCTTTATTTTGCGGGAGAAATACTGGACGTAACCGGCAGATGCGGCGGATACAATCTCCATTGGGCTTGGGGAAGCGCAGCGCTTGCCGCCAAAAATATATCAGAATCGGGATGCGCATAATATCGTCAATTTTGAAATTTATGTTGAATGCATATAAACTGTTGTGCTATAATACAATTTGTTTCATTATTACATACATATCACGGAGCATATTATGTCAAAGAAAACCAGCGCAACAGTCCTTATAGGAGGAAAGATATATTCTCTTGCGGGATTTGAGAGCGAAGAGTATTTGCAAAAAGTTGCATCTTACATAAACAGCAAGATAAACGAGTTGAATGAGAGTGAATCAAACAGGCGCATGTCTGCTGAAATGAAGTCGATTCTCATAGAGCTTAATGTAGCTGATGATTACTTTAAGACAAAGCGAACGGCGGATAATCTTGAAGTAGATATTCAAGAAAAGGAAAAGGAGCTTTATGATTTAAGGCACGACCTTGTGGATTCACAGATGAAGCAGGAGAGCCTTGAAAAGACCATAGCAAAGCTTCAGGATGAAAATAAGCAGCTTACCATAGAAAACGCAAAGCTGACAGAGCGTGTTCAGAGCATGGGAGGGGAAGATACGGATTCTTCCGACGGCAAAAAGGATAAAAAACACAAATAAAACCGGGATGGGGAAGCCCATCCCTTTCTTTTTATGAATGATATTGATTTAAAAAAAAATCCCATACTTCTTTCTCCTGCGGGAGATTTCGATACCGCAGTAAAGGTGCTTGAAGCCGGAGCTGATGCCGTCTATGCCGCAGGTCAGCGTTTCGGCGCCAGGGCTCTTGCGTCCAATTTAAACGAAGACGAGATAAAAGAAATCATAGATATTTGTACTCTAAACGGAAAGAAGCTGTATCTTACCGTAAATACTTTGATGAGGGACGATGAAATAAACGATATGCTTTTCTTCCTTGAGCCCTTGTATGTACACGGGCTTCACGGCGTTATTGTCCAGGATCTGGGCGCTGCCATGGAAATAAAGGAGCATTTTCCTCAAATGTCGCTGCATTCAAGCACCCAGCTTGGTGTGTACAGTGCAAAGGGTGTGAGATTCCTTGAAGAAAGAGGCTTTGACCTGGCGGTTCTTCCAAGGGAGCTTTCGGTAGAAGAGATAGCCCTGATATCAAAGGAATCTTCCATAGCCCTTGAATGCTTTATACACGGAGCTCTTTGCTTTTGCTATTCGGGCAGATGTCTTATGAGCAGCATTATAGGGGCGAGATCCGGCAACAGAGGATATTGTGCCCAGCCCTGCAGGCTTCCGTATACTCCTGTTATAGACGGTAAAGCCGGGGAAAAAGGCTATCCCTTAAGCCTTAAAGACCTTTGCGGCTATGATTATGTTTCTAAGCTCATACAGGTGGGAGTTTGCGTCTTTAAAATAGAAGGAAGGATGAAATCCGCTGAATACGCTGCGGGAGTAACTGCGGTTTACAGGAATCTTCTTGACGGTAAAGGAGATAGAAAATCCGATATTAAAAAGCTTCTTGAGCTGGGAAACCGATCCGGCTTTACCAACGGATATCTTAAGGGCAGCACGGAAAGCATGGTAAGCTTTAATTCCCCTTCCCATTCTTCGGATAAGGAAAAGGGCGATGCCCGGACATATACACAAAGGGATTTAAATATACCTGTTACAATGGAATACTCTGCTTTTGCAAATAAGCATACGACGCTTACAGTATCTGCTTTGGGTCAGAGCCTTTCTAAAACCGGCGATATTGCACAAAACGCCAAAAACAATCCTATGAAAAAGCAGGATATTTCAAAAAAGCTTTCAAAAACAGGAGGGAGCGGCTTTAAGGCAGATGAAATAATCGTTCATACGGATGAAGCTTCTTTTATACCTGTTTCATCCGTAAACGAGATAAGAAGAGAAGCTCTTAAGGCTTTAAAAGAGCTGATTCTTAAAAAGAACCGAAGGAGCATGGTAAATCCCGGGTGCTTCGGGAAATATTCAAAGGATAAATTTGATATTAAAAAGCTGGAAAGCAATATTTCGGGACTTTTGGTTGCCGTAAATAATGATTATCAGCTAAACGAAGTCTTAAAGGATAAAAATCCATCCGCAATCATCATAGATTGCCACGGATTTAACGATTTTGAAGCTTTAAAGGATATTGTTTCAAAAATAGAAAATGCGAAGAAAAAGGCGGTATTTGCCATGCCTTATGTTTTCCGCTCTCAAAGTCTTTCAGAATATGAAAAGAATTTTGATTTGATAAGTAAGGCGGGATTTTCCGGATATCTTGTGCGGTGCATAGATGAAATAGAATTTCTTAAGGAAAAAGATCCTGCTGCCTTTATAATAGCAGATGAAAGTCTTTACACCTGGAATGCCGCCGCCCGAAATACATATATTAAATCCGGCGTAAATATGTTATGCGTCCCCTGTGAGCTTAATTTAAAGCAATTAAAGCAAAGAGGCATAGCAGGTGATATCATCAGCATATACGGAAGATACAATCTTATGATTACGGCGCAATGTATTTATAAAAATACTTCCGGAAAATGTGCAAAGACGACATTAAAGACCAAAGATTCCCGGAAAGCTTTTTATCTTAAGGACAGGAAAGGAAAGGATTTTCCCGTAAAAACCCTTTGTGATATCGGGGCAAATATTATATACAACAGCGTTCCTGTCTGTTTGTTTGAAGAGTTAAATAAAGGATTTTTAAAGGACGGGATTTTCAGGATAGATTTTACGGATGAATCTCCCGATGAAATAAAAACTGTTTTGGAAGCCTTTTCCAAGGGAGTAAATCCGCTTCCCGAAGGCGGATATACATACGGACATTATAAAAGGGGCGTATCATAAATGACTACGGTTGTACTTGAAAGCACAAAATACATCATGATTGTTATCATGGCGTTATATATGCTTATAAGCTTTGTTTTTTCACATTCCAAATGGAGTGACGAATCCAGGAAGCATGCGGTCCGCACCCAAAGAAGCGTGATATTTTTGATTCAGCTTTTGGGGGCTTTGGATATATTTATCTATACGTGTGAGATAAAGAGCCTTATTTTCTTTGCCTTTGAGGAGGCTTTGTTTGTATTTATACTAGTGAATTTCTGGATATTTTATGAAGATGCCCCCGGTATTGTTATAAATCATATGTGCCTGCTTTTATCTATAGGATTTATAATGCTTCAGAGGCTGGATTTTTCCCTGGCGATACGTCAGCTTGCCTTTTCAGCCATAGGAGCAGTGGTAATCATGATTATCCCTGTTTTTATAAGGCGGGTTACAGTATTGGACAAACTCAGGATTTTTTATGCCGGAGCCGGTATTGCTCTTCTTGCGATAGTGCTTGTAATAGGCTCCGTAAGCTACGGCGCCCAGCTTTCCGTAAGCTTTGGAGGGATATCCCTGCAACCTTCGGAATTTGTAAAGATAATATTTGCATTCTATCTGGCGTCTGCGCTGTGCTCGGATACAGAATTTAAAAATGTGGTGAAAGTAACGATAGTTGCTGCTTTATACGTAATAATCCTCGTGCTTTCAAAGGATCTGGGCGCTGCTTTGATATTCTTTTTTACCTATCTTGTGGTGCTTTTTGTATCTACGGGAAAGGCATCCTATCTTTTTGCGGGGATTTTTGCGGGGGCGTTGGGGTCAGTCGCTGCGTATTTTCTCTTTTCACATGTACGGACGAGGATTATCGCCTGGAAAGATCCTTTTTCCGTAATTGACGGAGCGGGCTATCAGGTGTCCCAATCCCTCTTTGCCATATGTTCCGGAGGGTTTTTCGGTACCGGACTTTTCCTTGGATATCCCGAATCTATCCCGGTTGTGGAAGAAGACTTTATATTTTCCGCCATTTCCGAAGAGCTTGGAGGAATATTTGCCATCTGCCTTATTCTTACCTGCGTAAGCTGCTTTATAATGTTTCTTAATATAGCACTCCAGATAAAGACAAGGTTTTACAAGCTTCTTGCTCTTAGCCTTGGGACGACATATATATCCCAGGTCTTTGTTATGATAGGAGGCGTTACGAAATTTATTCCCTCTACGGGAGTTACCCTTCCTTTGGTTAGCTACGGCGGAAGCTCCCTTTTATCTACCATGATGATGTTTGCAGTCATATTGGGACTTTATATGTATAAGGAGTCTGAAGATGAGTATATTCAAAAAAGGAAAAGAAAAGAAGAAAAAAGAGCAAATAGAAGACGCGATAGATCTTAATGATTTTCCCGATGAGGATACGCCCAAAAAGGCTAAAAGCAGTGCAAATTCCCGCTTTGCTTTTGTGGCATATGCGTTTTTGGTTTTGTTTCTTGCTTTAATTGGGTATTTTGCCAAGGTCATATATTTTGACAGCGACAGCATTATAAATAATGCATACAATAAAAGGACGGATGTGTATTCCCAAAGGATCGTCCGGGGAGATATTCTTTCTTCCGACGGTGAGGTGCTCGCTACTACGATTACAGATGACGACGGAAACGAAACCAGGTATTATCCTTATGGAAAGGTGTTTTCCCATATCGTGGGATATACTACGGAAGGAAGCTACGGCATTGAGTCTTCGGCGAATTTTTATATGCTGCGAAGCCATACCTTCTTTTTTACATATCTTTTAAATGAGATAATGGGAAATAAGAATCAGGGAGATACGGTAATTACATCCCTCGATGCGGATTTGCAGCAAACGGCGTATGATGCCCTGGGAGACTATGACGGAGCGGTAGTTGTTATGGAGCCTTCTACCGGGCGGATTCTTGCTATGGTATCAAAGCCTTCTTTTGACCCAAATACACTAGAAGATGACTGGGATGAAATTACATCGGAGGATGAAAGCTCCGTCCTTATAAACAGGGCAACCCAGGGACTTTATCCTCAGGGATCTACCTTTAAAATATTTGCAGCTCTTGAATATTTGCGGGAAAACAATTATGACGACTCGGCTTTTTCTTATGTATGCAAAGGCAGCATAAAAGGGTCGAGCACTACCATTCATTGCTATCATAACAGCGTACACGGGGAGCTTACATTAAAGAAAGCCTTTGCAAAATCCTGCAACAGTGCTTTTGCGTCGTTGTATGATGTTCTTGATATATCGGATTATTGCGACTTCGTAAATGCTTCGCTTTTTGGTATCGAACTTCCCACGGATCTTTCAAGCTCCCAGAGCAGCTTTACGCTTACGGCGGATTCCGGGCAGGATGAAATCATGCAGACTCTTATGGGACAGGGGCAGACTGTTGTTACGCCTTTTCATATGGCGCTTATTATGTGTGCTCTTGATAACGGCGGTGTTCTTATGAATCCATACGAAACAGACAGCGTGGTAAATGACGCAAGAGATACGGTAAAAGAGTTTACATCGGTAGAATACGGGACTTTGTTTAGCGAAAAAGACTGCGATGCCATGCTCGAATATATGAGATATACAGTTACGGACGGTACGGCTTCGGATCTTGATGTCAGCTCCTATACCGCAGGAGGCAAAACCGGTACGGCGGAGTTTTCGGATTCTTCGGATTCTGCCCATGCCTGGTTTGTCGGATATGCAGGGGCAACGGGATATAATGATATTGTTGTAAGTATTATACTTGAAGATTCAGGCTCCGGCAGCGAATACGCTGTTCCTGTGGCAAAAAAGATTTTTGATGAATATTTTGATTGATATTCCTTTGGAATGCTGGATACCCGTTTCTGCCCCGAGGCAAAAATAAATGCAAAAATAAATTATAAATTTATTATAAAAAAGATTGAAGTTATCAGACAATTGCTATATAATAAGTCTGTTATTTATTTAACACGACTTTTTCTCATAGTTTTTTTTCCTCATACAGATGCCGGGGCGGTTGCAAACGCTCCGGCGTCATTTTGCGGAAAGATAATATTTATATATCATTATTTAAGGAGAATAAGAATGAATATTGCAATAGACGGACCTGCAGGCTCCGGGAAAAGTACTGTGGCAAAGCTTCTTGCAAAGGAGCTTTCCTTTATATATCTTGATACCGGAGCTATATACAGGACCATGGCGTTGTACTGCGTACGAAATAATATTGACCCCAAAAACGAAGAAGAAGTGTCAAAAGCAGTCCCTTCAATCGACGTAAAAGTGGATTATGTAAACCTTGAGCAGCATATGCTCTTAAACGGGAAAGATGTGACGGGACAGATTCGCACTCCCGAAGTAAGCAATGCCACAAGTGTTATATCCGCATATTCATCAGTAAGGGACGCCCTTCTTTCCATGCAAAGGCAAATCGCAGAAGAAAACGACGTAATCATGGACGGCAGGGATATAGGAACTATGGTTCTTCCTAATGCCCAATGCAAGATTTTCCTTACGGCGTCTGTAGGAGTCCGTGCAAAAAGGCGCTATGACGAGCTTTTGGAAAAGGGCACCAAATGCGAGCTTTCTCAAATCGAAAAGGAAATAGAAGAGAGGGATTACAGGGACTCCCACAGAAAGATAGCTCCGCTAAAGAAGGCGGATGATGCCATAGCCGTGGATACTTCGGATCTTTCCATAGAGGAAGTGACCCGCAAACTAAAGGAAATAGCCGAGGGAAAAATGTAATGGAAGTAATTGTCGCAAAAAGCGCCGGCTTTTGCTTCGGTGTCCAAAGAGCAATGGATATGCTTATGGATGAAGTCGATAAAGGAAATTTTCCTCTTTATACATACGGACCCATTATACATAACGAAACCGTCGTGGAAGACCTTAACCGAAAGGGTGTCAGGGTAATTGACAGCCTTGATGACCTTCGGAAAATTACTGAAGGCACCGTTGTGATCCGTACCCACGGCGTGGGACCGGAGGTATATAAGATATTGGAAGATAACGGCGTAAACATTATTGATGCTACCTGTCCCTTCGTTAAAAAGATTCATGAAACCGTTCGGAAAAAAGCCTCCGAGGGGTATCATATGTATATAGCCGGAGACGCCTCCCATCCTGAAATTCAGGGGATTATGGGGTGGTGCGAAGATGCAAAAACCGATGTGATATCCGATGCAAATGAGCTTTATGAAGTCCTTTCGGATAAGGATGAGCTTTCTTGTCTTGTCGCCCAGACCACATTTAATACAAAAAAATTTAAAGATATAGTTGAAGTATTTGAAAAGTCTATGTATAATAGTAATGTTGTGAATACTATCTGCAACGCCACGAACGAGCGCCAGGATGAAGCCAGGCAGCTAGCGAGCAGGGCGGACGCAATGATCGTGATCGGGGGACGCAACAGTTCCAATACACGTAAATTGTATGAAATCTGCAAAGAGCAGTGTGAAAGAACTTATTTTGTACAGACGTTAGAGGATTTCGCTTTTCGGCGGGATGACGACATCAAGCTTATCGGCATCACCGCAGGGGCTTCCACCCCGAAGAATATCATTAAGGAGGTTCAAAATCATGTTAGAAGAGAGTTTTGAACAAATGCTTGAAGCCGAGGGAGGCTTAAAATCCCTTAAAAACGGACAGATCGTCGAAGGCGAGGTCATGACTGTTAAGAAGGATGAGATCATACTTGATATCAAGTACAAATCCGAAGGCATCATCACACGCAATGAGTATACGAATGATTCTGCAGTTACAGATCTGACTGAGGTGGTACAGCCCGGACAGACCATGGAAGCAAAGGTCATAAAGGTAAATGACGGGGAAGGACAGGTTGTCCTTTCATACAAGAGGCTTGCCCAGGAGCGCAACAGTGAGCTTCTTGAGAAGGCATATGAGAATCAGGAAGTACTTACCGCAACGGTTTCAAGAGTCCTTGACGGCGGACTTTCCGTTACTGTTGACGAGACCAGGGTATTTATTCCCGCAAGCCTTGTTTCCGATACATTTGTGAAGGATCTTCACGAATATGACGGAAAGGAGATTTCGTTTGTAATTACTGAATTTAACCCCAGGAAGCACCGCATTATTGGCGACAGACGGGTTCTTATCGAGAAGGAAAAAGAAGAGAAGCTTAAGGAGCTCCTTGAGACTCTTCAGGTTGGCGACGTTGTTGAGGGTACGGTCAAGAATGTGACTACCTTCGGCGCTTTCATCGACCTTGGCGGAGCGGACGGTCTTCTTCATATATCCGAAATGAGCTGGGGCAGAGTTGATTCTCCCAAGAAGCTTTTTAAGACCGGCGATGAGGTTCGTGTCTTTGTTAAAGATATCAAGGAGAACAAGATTGCTCTTTCCATGAAATTCCCCGAGGAGAACCCCTGGAATGAAGCTGCCCAGAAGTTTGCACCCGGTACCGTTGTAAAGGGTACTATCGCCAGAATGACAGATTTCGGCGCTTTTGTATCCCTTGCTCCCGGAGTGGATGCTTTGCTTCATGTATCCCAGATTTCAAGAGAGCATGTTGAAAAGCCTTCGGATGTCCTTAGCGTAGGTCAGGAGATCGAGGCAAAGATAGTAGACTTTAAAGAGGAAAATCACAAGATTTCCCTTAGCATGAAAGCTCTCCTTCCCCCTGTGAAGAAGTCGAAGGATGACGAAGAATACGGCGACGTTGATATAGAAGAGGTAGGTGCGGCGCTTGAAGAGGAAGCAAAGGAAGAGACCGAAGCTCCCGCAGATGAGACTCCCGTAGAGGAGGTACCTGTTGCCAATGAGGCTGATGAAGCTCCCGCTGAAGAATCTTCTGATGAGGCTTCGACCGAAGAATAAAACCAACAAGGGGTGATGCGATATGGACGGATATGAGAAATTCAAAAAAGACATACTGGTTCTTACCAAAATAGACCTTAATGCATATAAAGAAAAGCAGATGAAACGCAGGATTGACACGCTGATCAAAAAGAATGGCTGCAAATCTTACGATGAATATGTTTCTCTTATTAAGGCAAATAAAGATAAGTTTGATGAATTTGTAAACTATCTGACCATTAATGTATCCGAGTTTTACAGGAATAAAGACCAATGGGAGCTGCTTGACAAAGAGGTTTTCCCCGAGCTTATCTCAAAGTTCGGCAAGAATCTTAAAATCTGGTCTGCCGCATGTTCCACGGGTGATGAGCCCTATTCGCTTGTAATGGCTCTTTCCCGTCATGTGCCTCTTAACAATATCAAGATTCATGCAACGGATCTCGATCTTCAGGTTATGGCGCAGGCAAAGGTGGGTCTTTACTCCGAAAAGAGTATTGCCGGTGTGCCCGACGATTTCAAGAAGAAATATTTTACGAAGGTGGGTCAGTCCTATCAGATTTCCGACGAAATCAAAAAGCACGTAGAATTCAGCCAGCACAATCTTCTTAAGGACAGATATCAGACGGGATATCATCTGATTGTTTGCAGAAATGTCCTGATTTATTTTACCGATGAGGCAAAAGAGGATGTGTTTGCGAAATTTAACCAGTCTCTTGTTAAGGACGGTATGCTCTTTATAGGCAGCACCGAGCAGATAGTAAATTACAAAGACTATAACTACGGCAAGAAGTCTTCATTCTTCTTTGTTAAGCAATAGGATTCTTTAAAAGGTTATTAAGAGCGGTTATGCAATAGCCGTGAATGGCCATGCAACTTATTGAAATATCCCGGGGAAGCGGCATATATGCTTTCCCGGTTTTTTTGTTTTTTATATCATCACAGAAAATGAGCGCACCCTGCGCTGCGATTTTTTCGGAGTCTTCAAAGACGGGAATATAGCTGTCATTTATTTTTATATATGCCGTATCTTTCTTTGCTTTTTCCCGTTGCTTTTCCATATACATAAATTCAACATCCTTGTGGACGGCTGTATCGTCATCCGGCAGATATATATAATTCTTGTAATCCTGGAAATAATGCTTTAATTCGCCGTTATAAATCTTTATCTTTATAAGTGCCCGGCTTTGCCTTGCATAGAGGCTTACGATGTTGTTGTTTGCAGATATAAGACGGGGGAGTTCTTCTGCAAGATCAAGGGTGTATTCCAGATATCCATCATTTACGTCGGCATCCGTAATATCAAATCCGCCTTTAAAAAGCGCATCCACGGCGCATAGACTGCATACATGAATAAGACCTGCCACATCATCTTCGTTATGCAAAAGCAATGCGTCAATTGCCTTATTCGATGGGGATAAAAGATAGTCTTTATATACCTTTATAAGGTCGCCGCCGCTTGCGGTATCTTTCCTTCCTGTATTTAAATATTTTTCCACAGTCTGAAGCTTTCTGTTTTCAAGTCCCAAAATACCTGCGTAGGGATAAAGCTCCTTGTAGAGATCTATATGTATTTTATCAAGCGGAGAATCATCTATATCAAGGTGCCGGCATCTTCTTCGGATATATCTTTCGTCGAATGATAATCCGTTGTAGGATATGAGTTTATTGGCGGATCTTATATCATTAAAAAATGTATTTATAAGAAGAGCCTCATCTTCAACGGTACCTTTGTCGCAAAAAAGCATAGTCATATTAAGCTTATATATACCCGAATCCTGTGCGGTTCTTCCATAGCTTATAAGATATATAAAAGAATTATCCGCAGAAAGCCCTGTGGTTTCAATATCGAAAAATACGTTGTCTTCCGCAAGAAAGCGCAGCTGGGCTTCGTTGGGATTGCTTATGTTTTTTTCAATCACTCTTTTTTGCATAAGTATGTTTTACAGCATAAAAAAGTGTGTGTCAATATAAATATATTTTGATTTTCTCTGTTAAAATTTTCTCAAATGTGATAAAATATCTATTGTGTGTACGTTTTTGTGATGTATTGCACATACATTTCATTTTTACTTAAAGGAAGGGGAATGCAAAATGGGTTTAAAAACATTTGCAGGCGGCGTTCACCCGTTTGAGGGTAAAGAGCTGTCAAAGGACAAGGAAATCACTTCCATGCTCCCTAAAAGTCCGCAGATGGTCTATCCATTGTCCCAGCACATAGGTGCACCCGCTAATCCTGTGGTTAAAGCAGGAGATACGGTAAAGAAAGGACAAATGATAGCAGAAGCCGGCGGATTCGTATCTTCGCCTATATTCTCATCTGTTTCTGGGACTGTCAAGAAAATCGAGCCCAGGCGTGTGGCTGCGGGCGGCATGGTTAATTCCATTATCATCGAAAACGACGGTGCTTATGATGAGGTGGAATATAATGAGGTAGACAATCCGTTCTCATTATCAAAAGAAGAGATTTTGGAGCGCGTCAAAAACGGGGGTGTAGTAGGTCTTGGAGGCGCAGGCTTCCCGACCCATGTCAAGCTTTCACCGGCAAATCCCGACAAAATCGACTATATCATAGCAAACTGCGCTGAATGTGAGCCTTATCTTACCAGCGATTACAGGATGATGCTTGAATATGCCGACAGGCTTATCGGAGGCATGAAGATAGCTGTCAGCCTTTTTCCCGGCGCAAAGGGCGTATTCGGTATCGAAAATAATAAGCCTGATTGCATAGCAAAGCTTAAGGAGCTTACAAAAGACGAGCCTGATATCTATGTTCAGCCTCTTCTTACAAAATATCCCCAGGGCGCAGAGCGTAATATGATTTTTGCAGTCACCGGACGCAAGATCAATTCTTCCATGCTTCCTGCAGATGCGGGCTGTATTGTAGATAATGTGGCGACATTATGCGCTGTGTATGATGCGGTCAAATTCGGTAAGCCTATTATATCAAGGGTTGTCACGGTCACAGGAGATGCCGTAAAAGACCCCAGGAATTTCCTGGTACCCACGGGCACATGCTTTAGAGATATTGTAGAGGAAGCCGGCGGCTTTAAAGAAAAGCCCGAAAAGATAATATACGGCGGTCCTATGATGGGCTTTGCCAATTTTACGTTAGATATACCCGTGGGTAAGACGAACTCTGCGCTGCTTGCCTTTACAAAGGATGAAACCGCCGCATATGAGCCTTCTGCATGCATAAGCTGCGGCAGATGCGTGGATGCCTGTCCCTCCAGGATAGTACCTTCCCGCCTTGCGGACTATTCCGAAAACGGCAGACTTGACCTCTTTGAAAAATGGGGTGGAGTAGAGTGTGTAGAATGCGGCACATGCAGCTTTGTCTGTCCTGCCCGCCGTCATCTGACCCTCGCTATAAAGTCAATGCGTAAGACCGCATTAGCAAACAGGAAAAAGAAGTAGGAGGGCGGATTTATGAATAACGAACTTATGAATGTCGCCTCTAATCCCCATGTGAGGCACAAAGACAGTACACAGCGTATAATGCTCTATGTGATAATAGCGCTGCTTCCGGCCACATGCTTTGGTATATGGAATTTCGGTTTAAGAGCACTTTTGCTTATTTTAATTACCATCGCAAGCTGTGTGGCATCGGAATATATTTTTAATATAATTACACACAAAAAGCAGACTGTGTCGGATTTATCCGCAGTAGTTACTGGGCTTTTGCTTGCGCTTAACTTCCCTGTATCCCTCCCCTGGTGGATGCCTGTTGTAGGCGGAGCCTTTGCCATTATCGTAGTAAAGATAATCTTCGGAGGACTGGGTCAGAACTTTATGAACCCTGCGTTAGGAGCCCGCTGCTTTATGCTTATATCCTTTACAGGACCTATGAGCGCCTTTACCTATGACGGAGTATCTTCCGCAACACCCCTTGCTCTTATGAGGGAAGGAGAGACGGTTGATACTTTCAGGATGCTTATCGGAACCATCCCCGGCACCATCGGCGAGACTTCGGTTATAGCCATTGTGGTGGGAGCTATGGTCCTTATACTTATGGGGGTTATAGACCTTCGAATACCCGGGACATATATCGTTACATTTACGATATTTATAATACTGTTCTCGGGTCACGGACTGGATTCAAATTATATCGTAGGTCAGCTTTGCGGTGGCGGACTTATGCTGGGCGCCTTCTTTATGGCGACAGATTATGTGACCAGCCCCATCACCTCAAAGGGCAAGATCGTGTTTGGTATCTGCCTTGGTATAACGACGGGTATATTCCGTATGTTCGGCAGTATGGCGGAGGGTGTTTCCTATTCCATCATATTCTGCAACATCCTTGTGCCCCTTATTGAGAACTTTACCATACCCAAAGGCTTTGGCGTCGTAAAAGAAAAGAAAGCAAAGGGAGGTGATGCGGCATGAAAAAGTCTACGTTATTAAAGGATGCCATGATACTTACCGCCATCACTCTTGTTGCGGGACTCCTTTTAGGTCTTGTATACGGCATCACGAAAGAGCCTATCGCAAAGGCCGAAGAAGCCGCACAGCAGGCAGCATACCTTGCAGTCTTTGAAGATGCGGATCATTTTGAAGAATATGAAGATTTTGATGGAGATGAAGCTGCATCAATCCTTGCGGATACTACAGATACCGTAACTACCGGTAATGTGGGCGGAGCTTTGGGGGATCATAACACCATAGACGGGGTTATGACAGCCTGTGATGCTTCCGATAATGTCTTGGGATATGTAATCACCGTTACG
>CAJOQM010000014.1 GCA_905236845.1 uncultured Lachnospiraceae bacterium
AGAAAAATGGCGTAAAATGCCACAGACTTGTGCAGAGCAAATGTCCAAACAGAAATAATAGTCAGGACGATGGCGTAAATGGCGTAAAACGCTGAGCCAAAGTCCGGAAATACTTGAAAATAAAGGAGATGTAGAGGAAGTATGAAACTAGGAATCGTCGGGCTACCCAACGTGGGGAAGTCTACTTTATTTAATTCGCTTACAAAGGCAGGGGCGCAGTCTGCAAACTACCCCTTCTGCACCATAGATCCGAACGTAGGCGTGGTGTCTGTGCCTGATGAGCGCATAGTGAAGCTGGGTGAGCTGTATAATACAAAAAAAGTAACGCCGGCAGTTATAGAGTTTGTTGATATAGCTGGTCTCGTGAAGGGAGCGTCAAAGGGCGAGGGTCTGGGCAACCAGTTTTTGGCAAACATCCGTGAGGTGGACGCCATTGTTCATGTGGTCCGTTGCTTTGATGATGATAATGTGGTCCATGTGGATGGCTCTGTGGATCCCGCAAGGGATATAGAGACGATTAACATGGAGCTTTTGTTTTCTGACCTGGAAATCCTGGAGCGCCGCATAGCAAAGGTTACAAAGACCGCGCGTAATGACAAGAGCGCTGCGGCAGAGCTGTCACTTCTCGAGGATGTAAAGGCACATCTGGAATCCGGCAGCATGGCAAAGACGTTTCCGGTTCCGGAGGATGAGGAGCTTGCAAAGATATTTGCCATGTACAATCTCCTTACGGCAAAGCCTGTTATATACGCAGCAAATGTATCGGAGGACGATCTGGCTGACGACGGAGCGTCCAATGCCCATGTACAGAATGTCCGAAAGCTCGCAGCCGACGAAGGATCAGAGGTCTTCGTTATCTGCGCTTCCGTAGAAGAAGAGATTGCGGAGTTTGACGACGATGAAAAGAAAGAATTCCTTGAGGATCTTGGGCTTTCTGAATCCGGCCTTGATAAGCTCATAAAGGCAAGTTATAAGCTTCTTGGGCTCATTAGCTTCCTTACCGCCGGAGAGGACGAGTGTCGCGCCTGGACGATTACGCAGGGGACAAAGGCTCCCCAGGCAGCAGGAAAGATACATACGGACTTTGAGCGCGGCTTTATCCGGGCGGAGGTGGTTAGCTACGACGACCTTATATCCCTGGGCTCTCTTTCCGCAGCGAAGGAAAAGGGCGTTGTTGGACTCGAAGGCAAGGAATATGTTGTAAAAGACGGAGATGTAATCTTATTTAGATTTAACGTATAAAATTCTTTAAAAAGGGAGGAACAAGCTATGAAATGCCCGTTTTGCGGCGGTGATGACACAAGGGTAATAGATTCGAGGCCGGCTGATGACAACAGCTCCATAAGGAGGAGACGAGCCTGCGATGTGTGCGGAAAGAGATTTACCACATATGAAAAAGTGGAAACCATACCCCTTATCGTTATCAAAAAAGATAACACCCGGGAGCAGTATGACAGGGAAAAGATTGAGGGAGGCATTATAAGAGCCTGCCACAAGCGTCCCGTTTCGGCAAAACAGATTTCCCAGCTTGCAGACGAAATCGAAAATGAGGTTTATTCCTTTGGCGAGAAGGAAATAAATTCAACCCGCATAGGAGAGATTGTTATGACGAAATTAAAGGATCTCGATCAGGTCGCCTATGTGCGTTTTGCCTCAGTTTACCGCGAATTCAAAGACGTAAATACGTTTATGGATGAGCTTAAAAAGATACTGGATAAATAAATGTTTATTCTTATTCCGGATAAAATTGCAAAAAATGCATATATGATAAATTATGACAGGCTGTATGACGAGGGATTTCGGGGTATTATATTTGACATCGACAATACCCTCGTGGGGCACGATGCTCCGGCGGACGGGGAGGCAAAAGCCCTTGCGGACAGGTTGAAGTCAAAAGGTTTTTCCATATGCATAGTGTCAAACAACGAGGAGCCCAGGGTGAAACTATTCGCCGGGGCTCTTGACCTGCCGTACGTTTACAAGGCGGGGAAACCCCTTACAAAGGGCTACGTCGAGGCTATGAGGATAATGGGTACGCAGAAAGAAAACACCCTTTCCATAGGAGACCAGGTGTTTACGGATGTGGCGGGTTCAAGGAGAGCCGGAGTCTACACGATTATGACCCGCAGGCTTTATTTTAAAGAGCCGCCCCATATACATTTAAAGAGGATTTTCGAGGCGCCTTTTCGCCTGATTTCAATGATAATATGCAGATAACAGACAGAATAAAAAACGAAATATTAACCCCAAATGATTTGGACGCCATAATCGTTTCAGACCCGTATAATTTCAGATATCTTTCGGGCTCTGATGCGGAGGGTGCGCTTCTTATTACAAAAGAAAAGGCGCATCTGTATACAGACTCCCGATACACCATAGCCGCAAAGGCTTCAGCAGGCGCCAGCGGCTTTTTAATACATGAATTTACTTCTAAAAACCCCATGAAAAAGATGGTGGCGGATGATGCGGCGGGTTTACATAACATAGGCTATGAAGACCTTTTCCTTACGGTAAATGAATTCGGGAAATTCAAGGAAGCTCTTCCGAATGCGGAATTGATCCCGTTAGATACCACTTTAAACGACCTTCGAATGGTGAAGACTCCGGAGGAAACTGCCCTCCTTGAACAGGCTGAAAGGATAGGAGATCTTGCATTTGAGTCAATCATTCCTTTGATAAAGCCGGGGATTACCGAGCTTTCCCTTGCGGCAGAGATAGAATATGCCATGAAAAGAAACGGAGCCGAGGGATTTTCCTTTGAGACCATAGTGGCGTCGGGATTAAACAGCGCGTGCCCTCATCACAGACCGACAGAAAGACCCCTGGAAAAGGGAGATTTTGTCACTATGGATTTTGGCTGCATATACCGGGGGTATTGCTCGGATATGACAAGGACCGTAGTCCTCGGGAAGGCAAACGACAAGCAAAAGGAAGTCTACGAAACCGTCCGGCGTGCCCAGGAGGCGGGACTTTCTGCGCTAAAGCCCGGACTTACGGGAAAGCAGATAGATGAAGTGCCCCGGAATATTATTAAAGAAGCAGGATACGGAGAGTATTTCGGACATGGCCTGGGCCACAGCGTGGGGCTTTACATACACGAAGATCCCCGGCTTTCTCCCTCGGAAGAGAGGGTCATTAAAGAAGGCTATATAGAGACTGTTGAGCCGGGTATATACATAGAAGGCTTTGGAGGAGTCCGCATAGAGGATATGTGTGTAGTTACAAAAGACGGTGCCAGGAGCCTTACCCATTCCCCCAAGGAATTGATGGAACTGTAGAAGGCGGCTTTGACTGCGGCAGACGGATAAGACGCAAACAGATAAGACGCAAACAGAAAGGAAAGCATCATGAAAATAGCGATAGGAAACGATCACGCAGGAGTGGATCTTAAGAATTCTCTTTTGGAGCACCTTATGGAAAAGGGTCATACAGTAGACGACTATGGTACAAACAGTACGGAAAAGGTAAATTATCCTGTCTATGCGGAGACCGTGGCAAAGAAGGTGGTATCCGGAGAATATGACTGCGGCATACTTATATGCGGCACGGGTGTGGGAATATCCATTGCGGCAAACAAGGTAAAGGGAGCCAGGGCGGCAGCCTGCTCCGAGCCCAGTACAGCCCGCCTCGTAAAGGAGCATAACGATGCAAACATTATCTGCATCGGCGCCCGTATGATAGGTGAGCAGATGGCGACGGATATAGTTGATGCATATATGGGAGCGACCTTTGAGGGAGGGCGCCATATAAAGCGCCTGGACATGGTAAGAGCTATCGAAGAGAACGGCACTTGCATGGAATAGCCGTTTCATATATAATATATCAGTTATGGAGTGGTGCGCCCTTTTGATGCGCACGCAGATAGGAACATTAAGGAGGACACAAAACATGATTTCAGCCGGAGATTTCCGCAACGGTATAACGATAGAGCTTGAAGGCAATATCTATCAGATCGTGGAATTTCAGCATGTAAAGCCGGGCAAGGGAGCAGCCTTCGTCCGCACAAAGCTTAAGAACATCGTAAACGGCGGTGTCGTAGAGAAGACATTCCGCCCTACCGAAAAATGCGAGCAGGCTCACATAGACAGAAAGGATATGCAGTATCTTTATCAGGACAGCGGTCTTTTCTATTTCATGGATAATGAGACCTATGATCAGGTATCCCTGGGTCAGGATACAGTGGGCGACGCTCTGAAGTTTGTAAAAGAAAACGAGACCTGCAAGGTATGTTCTCACAACGGAAATGTATTCTCCGTTGAGCCGCCTCTTTTCGTAGAGCTTGAGATTACTGAGACAGAGCCCGGACTTAAGGGCGATACGGCTACCGGTGCTACAAAGCCCGCAACAGTCGAGACCGGCGCCCAGGTAAACGTTCCCCTGTTTGTAAATCAGGGCGATGTGATAAAGATAGATACCCGCACCGGCGAATATCTTTCCAGGGTATAGTGCCGATTTTCGGAGGGATGCCATGAAAGTACGTAAAGCCATCATACCGGCGGCAGGACTGGGAACCCGCTTCCTTCCTGCCACAAAAGCACAGCCTAAGGAGATGCTGCCCATAGTGGATACCCCTACTATCCAGTATATTATTCAGGAGGCTGTGGATGCCGGGATAGAAGACATAATAATAATCACAGGCCGGGGCAAGCGCTCCATAGAGGATCATTTTGACCGTTCCATAGAATTGGAGATGGAGCTGGAAAAGTCCGGCAAAGAAGAAGAGCTTCAAATGGTGCGCTGCATAGCTGACATGACGAATCTTTATTATATTCGTCAGAAGCGTCCCCGTGGTCTGGGTCATGCTGTCCTTATGGCTAAAGAATTCATTGGAAACGAGCCTTTTGCCGTTCTTTTGGGAGACGATGTTGTTGTCTCCCAAAAGCCATGTATAGGCCAGATGATGGAGGTATTTGAGCAGAATCCCTCAAGTGTCCTGGGCGTACAGCAGGTAGCCCGGGAGGATGTTAGCAAATACGGCATAATAGCCGGGAACGAGGTATCGGAGCGTATCTACAAAGTAGATGATATGATAGAAAAGCCCGATGTCCAGTATGCTCCAAGCAATGTGGCTGTTCTTGGCAGATATATTCTGACTCCCGCTGTTTTTTCGCTTCTTGAAACCCAGGAGGCGGGCAAAGGCGGCGAGATACAGCTTACGGATGCTATAAGGCGCCTTCTTAACGAAGAAGATGTTTACGCTTATGATTTTAAGGGCAAGCGCTATGATGTGGGATCAAAAACAGGATTCCTCCAGGCGAATATAGAAACAGCCCTTCGAAACGATGTATTAAAGGAAGAAATGCTCGAATACATAAAGGATCTTGCAAAGGATCCGGAAAGCATGCTTAAATACGATTAAATTATGAAAGTTGATTATCTTATAACTGGTGCCGGTCTGTTCGGCGCCGTGTTTGCGCAAAAGGCGCATGAAAGCGGCAAGTCGGTTCTTGTTCTGGAAAGACGGAATCATATTGCCGGAAATATCTATACAAAGAATGAAGACGGTATAGATGTGCATATATACGGAGCGCACATTTTCCATACTTCTGAACGCAAAATATGGGATTATGTAAACCGATATGCGGAATTTAACAACTATATCAATTCTCCCGTAGCCATCTACAAAGATGAGCTGTACAATCTTCCCTTCAATATGAATACCTTCAGCCGTATGTGGGGCATAAAGACTCCTGCAGAGGCGAAGGATATTATAGCATCCCAAATAAAGGATTTGAATATCAAAGAGCCCAAAAACCTGGAAGAACAGGCGCTTTCTCTGGTGGGGCAAGATGTGTATGAAAAGCTTATTAAGGGATATACGCAGAAGCAATGGGGGCGGGAGTGCACCAAGCTTCCTGCATTTATAATAAAGCGGCTTCCCCTTCGGTTTACCTATGACAACAATTATTTTAACGACCGATTTCAGGGAATTCCCGTAGACGGATATACCGCTATGGTTGAAAAGATGCTTGAGGGCGTACAGGTAGTTACCGGGGTGGATTATGCCGATGTCAAAGCCATGGGAAAGCTTCCCGACGGCACGCCTTTGGAGTGGGATAAGCTTATATATACCGGAGCCATAGACGAATATTTTGATTACAGTCTGGGAGCTCTTGAATACAGGAGCATCCGCTTTGAGATGGAGCGCCTTGAGGAAGAGAATTATCAGGGTAATGCCGTTGTTAATTATACCGCCTCCGATGTTCCCTATACCCGTGTAATAGAGCACAAGCATTTTAATTTCGGCAAGCAGTCTTTTACTATAATATCAAAGGAATATTCCGCTGCATGGGAAAAGGGGACAGAGCCCTATTATCCCGTAAACAATGATGAAAACAACGATCTTTATGAGAGATACAAAGCTCTTGCTTCTTCCGAAGAAAACGTGATATTCGGGGGCAGGCTGGGATCGTATAAATACTATGATATGGATAAAGTTATAGGGGAGGCTTTAAAGCTCTCTGACGAGGAACTTGGAGAAAATGTCTAAAGGAAAGTCCAGAAGACCTTACCGCGGGCTCTTTCGAAAGATCACCAATATTATCATGGTGGCGCTTATGGTCTGGGTTTTTGCGGTTATATGGTACGCCGAACTGAATGTGCTTGTTCGCCAATTCGACCAAAAGGGTAACTGGCTGGTTATCTTTATCTATATGGTGGGAGTAGCCGTTTCATTCAAGCTCTGGGGCGGTTTTGGTATCGGCAGATACAAGCTTGTAAATATCGTTATCGGTCAGATATTGGGAGTGATCACGGCAAACGTGTTCGGCTTCCTTGTAGTATTGCTTACCGGCGGTAATATCCACAAGATAAGCGACATCCTGCCGCATATGCTAAAGACCGCAGGGCTGCAGATGGTGTTTGCGGTAACCATACCTATATGCCTTTACGCATTGTACAAGAAGCTCTTCCCGCCTCTTAATATGCTGCAGATATACGGAGACCACAAAAACGAGCTCGTATCAAAGATGGGAGCCCGCCAGGACAAATATGTCATATGCGAAAATATATCCATTCACGAATCCATGGAGAATATCGTAAAAAAGATTGATGAATACGATGCGGTTTTGCTTAATGACATACCGTCGTCCGACAGGAGCCTTATTATAAAATATTGCTATGACAAGTCCAAAAGGCTTTATTTTACGCCGAAGATTCCGGATATCATAGTCCGGGGCTCCGAGGTTATAAAATATTTTGACTCGCCTATTTATCTTGCGCGTAACAGCGGCTTTTCCATGGATGAAAGGTTTATAAAGAGAATTGCGGATATTATATTTTCGGCATTAGCTCTTATTATTACATCTCCTATTATCCTTATTACGGCAATAGCCATAAAGATAGACGACGCAGGACCGGTGTTTTACAGCCAGGAGAGGTGTACCGTCGGCGGAAGGGTATTTAATATCCACAAATTCCGGAGCATGATAGTGGATGCCGAAAAGGATGGCAGACCCGTTCCCGCCGCAGCAGAAGACGACAGAGTTACGAGAGTCGGAAGGGTGATAAGACGTCTTCGGATTGATGAGATTCCGCAGTTTTGGGATATATTAAAGGGCGATATGAGCATTGTAGGCCCCCGTCCCGAGCGCCTTGAGCATTACAGGAAATATTCCGATACCATACCGGAATTCAATTTCAGATTGAAGATAAAAGGCGGTCTTACAGGCTATGCCCAGGTCTACGGCAAATACAATACAACGCCGCTTGACAAGCTGAAGATGGATCTTATGTATATAGTGGATTTTTCCTTGCTTCTGGATTTGCAGATTATGCTGGAAACAGTTAAGATTATATTCAAAAAAGAAAGCACGGAGGGATTTACCGAAGA
Source organism: uncultured Lachnospiraceae bacterium (assembly GCA_905236845.1). Lineage (GTDB taxonomy): Bacteria > Bacillota > Clostridia > Lachnospirales > Lachnospiraceae > RUG14243. The sequence goes on from CAJOQM010000014.1 coordinate 7,832, forward strand.
GCAGCTGCAGGAAATTAAAAAATCGGACAATGAAGATATTTCCGGAAAGATTTCCAAGGAGGATTAAAATGAAAAATTATGCGGTAATTATTGCCGGCGGTGTAGGAAGCCGTATGAATCAGGAAATACCCAAGCAGTTTATAAATGTATACGATAAGCCTATTATCATCTATACTTTGGAGGCTTTTCAAAAGCACCCCCAGATAGACGGGATACTGGTAGTCTGCATAGACGGATGGCATGATATGCTAAAAGCCTATGCCAAGCAGTTTGATATTACAAAGCTTGAAGATGTGGTATCCGGCGGCAACTCTGCGCAGGAATCCATAAGAAACGGAATATATGCCCTGGAAGGAAAGCTTGAAAGGGATGATAATGTGATTATTCACGACGGCATCCGTCCTTTGGTGGATGACAATGTACTTTCAGATATTATCAGGGTCTGCACGGAGCATGGAAACGGAGTGACATCCCTTCCCTACAATGAGCAGATTTTCCGGGTGGCGGAGGATGACCCCGAGACTACGGTAGAATATATTCCCAGAGAGACTCTGCGCCGCGTATCTACGCCTCAGGCATACCGATTCGGAGAGATAGATGATGCATATCATGAGGCTTTTGAAAAGGAAATCGGCATATACGGCTCTTCTTATGCCAATACAATGATGGTAGAGCTTGGACACAGGCTTTATTTTGCCGCAGGCTCGGATAAGAACATAAAGCTTACCACCAAAGACGATCTGGAGATGTTTAAGTCCTATATTACATCCGACAAGGACGCCTGGCTTAAATAGGTTAATGATATGATAAATAATAAATTATACAAAGAAGATATAGAATATTTTAATTCGCTCGATCTTCCCTGGGAGAAGCTGGATAAAAAGACTGTCCTTATTTCCGGAGCTACCGGGATGATAGGAAGCTTTATTATAGACGCTCTTTTGTCGAGAGAGGATACAGACTGCCTTGTGGTGGGCATGGGGAGAAGCAGGCAAAAGGCTGATGAGCGCTTTGGCGCCTGGGCGAGAAATCCCCGGTTTTCTTTTGTGGAGTGCGACATAAATAACGCTGCTTCGCTGCGGGAATTAAGAGATATTCCGGCAAATATAATGTTTCATCTTGCAAGCTCGACCCACCCCATGCAATATGCAACAGACCCGATAGGTACTGTTACGGCAAATATAATAGGTCTTAACAATCTGCTTGATTACGGAGCTGATCATGACTGTGAGAGATTTGTTTTTGCTTCTTCCGTAGAGATATACGGGGAAAACAGAGGAGATACGGATAAGTTTGCCGAGGATTATCTGGGATATATCGACTGCAACACCGTACGCGCAGGCTATCCCGAGGGAAAGCGGGCTGCGGAGGCTCTTTGCCAGGCATATATCAGCCAGAAAGACATGGATGTGGTGATTACCCGTCTTTCCCGCACATACGGTCCTACAATTCTCAAATCCGATACAAAGGCTATGTCCCAGTTTATCAAAAAGGGAGTCGCCGGCGAGGATATTGTGCTAAAATCAGAGGGAACCCAGCTGTATTCATATAATTATTGTGCTGATTCCGCAGCGGGATTACTCTATTGCCTCCTTAAAGGTGAAAAGGGAGAGGCATATAATGTGGCGGATGCAGCATCGGACGTGATGCTGAAGGATATAGCGGGCATGATAGCCGATATCGCCGGGACAAAAGTCGTTTTTGAATTGCCTGATGCGGTGGAGGCAGCAGGATATTCCAAGGCGACAAAGGCTCTCCTTGATCCTGCAAAGATACATGGTCTGGGCTTTGCCGCAGGATACGATATACGAAAAGGATTGGAACGCACAATAGAGATACTGCGTGCGGAGGGAAGATGAAAAAAGCCATTCAGAATGCTTTGAAACACAGGTTCCTGTTAAAGGAGCTTGTTATAAAAGGTATAAGACTCAAGTATCGAAGATCGTATCTTGGCATACTCTGGTCTCTTATAGAGCCCCTTATGACGACGGCTGTCCTGGTAGTTGTATTCGGAACGCTGCTTGGAAAGGGTGACGGGAGTTTTCCGGTTTACATAATAGCTGCACGCCTTATGTATTCATTTTTTTCCGGAGCTACGAAGAATGCGGCAAAATCCGTGCGCAAGAATGCTCAGATGGTAAAGAAGGTATATGTGCCTAAATATCTTTATCCTACATCGTCGGTCATATTTTATTTTATAATTTATATTATTTCGCTTCTTGCTCTTGTGGCGGTAATGGTTTTCTCCCGGGTAGCGCCGACATTATACATCTGGCAGATTATACCTGCCCTGATACTGATTTTCTTTATAACTCTGGGAGTCAGTATGATACTTTCCGTGCTTATGGTGTTTTTCCGCGATGTGGAATATCTGTGGAATGTGTGCACAATGATGATAATGTATATGTGCGCAATATTCTATCCCGTGGAAAAGATAATGGAGAGCAAATGGGCATTTACCTTAAAGCTTAATCCGGTGTATTGTGCCATAGACATATTCAGGGGCGGTGTCCTTGGCTATATGGCAGAAAGCTGGGATTATATGTATGCCGGCGTATTTGCCGCCGCAGCGATGGTTATAGGTATTATATTTTTCAAGAGCAAACAGGATGATTTTGTCATGCATCTTTAATGGTATAGCGTATGAGTAATGAGAAAAAGAAAGAAATGATAAAGGTTAATCATGTAAGCATGCAGTTTAACCTCTCTTCGGACGGAACGGACAATCTGAAGGAATATTTTATCAAGTTTATAACGGGAAAAAAAATAGACAGGAAAGAATTCTGGGCTCTTACGGATGTGGATTTTACCCTGTATAAGGGGGAGCGTCTCGGGCTTTTGGGTCTGAACGGAGCAGGGAAAAGTACTCTTCTTAAGATAATAGCCGGCGTCTACAAGCCTACACAGGGCAAGGTTGTAAGAAAGGGCGTCATTGCGCCTCTTCTTGAGCTTGGAGCCGGATTCGAGAAAGAATATACCGCCCGGGAGAATGTATATCTGTATGGCGCAGTCCTTGGATACAGCCGTGAATTTCTTGAAGAAAAATTCGATGATATCATAGAATTCGCAGGGCTCTGGGAATTCGTTGATGTGCCCATAAAGAATTATTCATCCGGAATGAAGAGTCGTCTTGGATTTTCTATTTGTACCGCTGTAGAGCCGGAAGTCCTCATACTCGACGAGGTCTTGTCGGTAGGAGACAGGAAATTCCGGAAAAAGAGTGAAGGAAGAGTCCAGAACCTCATAGCAAAGGGATGTACGGTTCTTTTCGTATCCCACAATCTCGAGCAGGTGGAGCGTATCTGCGACAAGGCTATGATTCTTGATCATGGCAAAATGATTGCATATGGCGATGTAGATGAAGTAGCGCCGGTTTACAAGGAGATGACAGAATGAGAAAAGCATTAACTATATTGCTGGCGTTGGCGCTTGCGGTTACGTCAATGCCCGTTATGGATTGGGATGTAGCATATGCCGCTGAAAATAATACAGACGAAAATTCATTCAGATACAGTGATGGTGAGGAAATCCCCGAAGATGAAGTTATGGAAGATGCAGATAAGCCTTCATCAGACAGACTTTCCGCAAAGGTAAGCCGTGTAAAATCATACAAATCGGATTCTCCCGCATATTCGGGCATAGATATTTCATATCATCAGGGAACGGTTGATTTTTCACTATACGCAACGGGGGTCAGTGATTCTTCGGGAAACAACCATGCCGTGCAGTTTGTAATACTTCGATGCGGCATTACGAAGGGATCTGCGAGCAGCGGATATTCATATGAAAAAGACACCAAATTCGATGAATATGCAGCAGCCTGCGAAGCAAACGGCATTCCCTACGGAGTTTATTATTATTCCAGAGCTACAAGCGATACCATGCTCGCCCAGGAAGTGGCTGTTATAAAGGATGCGCTTTCAGGAAAGAACGTGTCTCTTCCCGTATTTTTGGATATGGAAGATAACAGCGTTATTACGACTCTTTCAAAGTCGGATTCCGCTATCAGCGCAATAGCCCTGTCATATGCCAATATGATGAGCACATCGGGGTATGCCATAGGTATTTATGCCAGCACATCTTATTGGTATAATTATCTTGATACTTTTGCATCGAAAGACATATCCTGTTATCACTGGGTAGCCCAGTATGCAAATTATTGTGCATACGGGGATGCGACGGCGGCAGCTGCATACAATAAATATACATACCAGACATACCATACATATCAGGCATGGCAGTATTCAATCGCAGGTGAAGCGACTTCGTGGATAGGAACCGATACGGAAGCCAAGACATATGTAGACCTGGATTATTGGTACGGCGAGCATATCCTCTCCGCCACCCAGTCGGGGGCAGGAATTACCGTGAAATGGTACAGCATGAATAAATCTGCGGGATATACCTATACACTTTACAGAAGAGACAATTCTTCGGGCAGCTGGAGCGACTGGACAAGCCTTGGAACTGTGTCGGGTAATTCTTACAGTGACAGTGCCGCAGTGCAAAACGACGTATCCTATCAATACAAAATATCTGCAACGGCTTCAGACGGCACTGTGACTGAAAGCGACGCCATAGGAATAGGTATTAATGAAAACCTTGCCGCTACGACTCTTACATACAAAAAAGCAGATACCGGAATCACTCTGAACTGGAGTTATGTAAACTCGGCTACGGGATATTATGTCTGGAAGAGGACAAGCGGTTCGGAATGGGAAAAGATAAAAGACATTACATCCGGCTCTAATCTTACCTATACGGACACATCTCTTACCGAGGGTTGCAGTGCCACATACTGTGTACAGGCGTACTCCGCTACGGATCTTGGCATATTTGATCCATACGGAACGACTGTTATATATCCCGTATCGGAAAACGCCAAAGGAGGCATAAAGGTCACCTGGGGAGCGGTCTACGGAACATCCGTAACTTACAGTATTTACCGCAAGGAGGGGTCGTCTTCTTATGAGCTTATAGATACGGTAGCGGATGCTTCATACAAAGATAAGACAGTTACCGGTGCGGAAAAGTATAAATATAAGATAGTGGCGAATATAACTTATAGCGACGGAAATATATTGAATCCCACAAGCTTTATTACAAAAAAGCTTTATTATGTTAAAGCCACAAAAATAAAAACATTAAAGAGCACAGCCAAAAAATCTTTCGAAATAAAATGGAAAAAGATTTCCACAGCCACCGGTTATGAGATAGAATATTCAAGAAAGAAGAGTATGACAAACTCTTCTACCGTAAAGGTGACTTCTTACAAGACTGTATCAAGGAGATTTACGTCTCTTGTAAAGAAAAAATATTTTGTACGGATGAGGTGTTACCTCAAAGTGGGAAAGAAAAAATATTATTCCGCATGGACAGCCATAAAGAAGGTAAAGATCAAATAAACCGGTCAAACTAGCAGGAGGGATATATGAAGCTTTCAGTCATAGTACCTGTATTAAACTCCATAGAATTTCTTCCGAAGCTTTTAGACAGCATCCTTGAGCAGTCTGAAGAAGATACGGAGATATTGTGCGTCGATCAGGGTTCTTCCGACGGTACTATAGAGCTGGTTCGGGAATATTCTGATGGTACCGGAGAAAGAGTGAGGCTCATTGAAGTAGACGGCGATTCGGTCGGAAATCCCCGCCTCTCCCGAAATATTGCCCTTAACGAAGGCATACGTCGGGCAAAGGGTTATTATCTTCATTTTCTGAATGCCAGAGATGAAATATTCCCCTATACATACGAATCTATCCTGTATAAAGCCCTTTTGCATGACTTTGATGTTATGAGGGTTAAGGGATATCTGTGCGACCTGGAATCCGGGGAAACCATGGCAATGCCGGAATTTACCATGGAAGATGTTCCCGAGGGAATGTATGCGCATAACTTTGATTTTTCTTTGAACAGCCCCAGATTTCTTCGTATTCCCGACGAGTCTCTTGTTATTATCAAAAGAAATTTTCTACTGGAAAACAATATATTCTTTGACGAAACTATGGCATCCGGGTTCAGGATATTCATCACAAGGATAGTGCTTACGGCAGAGAAATTCTCTGCATGCAGGGACCGGGTGATTCTGTGCGGGATGCAAAAAAATGCTTCTTTTAAAAAAGCAAGCGTGGATGTCCTTAGCAATATGCTAAAGACACAGGATGTTATCAACGAAGAGATATTAAAACACCCCGGTATTTCCAAGGATGTTCGTATAAAAATCCTTACAAATGAGTTTGACGGTGTCTGCAATTATCTTGCAAGAGCCATAAGCAATCCGGAAGAAAAGGAATTATATCTGTCTGTTGTAAATAAATATATCGAGGGTAAGGAGCCTGCTCTTTACAGAAACTACAATACGCTTCTTAAAGAAGCTATTCGAAGCATAAACAAGGATTATACAAGGCTTCGGATAAAGAAAGCCTCCATATTCGGCGATTCTTATCCCAGACCCAAGGTTTCCGTAATCGTACCCGTATACAATCAGGAAAGGTTTTTAAATCATGCGTTGGAGACCCTTTGCACCCAGAGCTTAAGGCAGATAGAAATAATAGCTATAAATGACGGTTCCACAGATATATCCGGAGCTATCCTGAAAGCCTATGCGGCTCTTGATAAGAGAATCCGTGTAATAGACAAGAGAAACACCGGATACGGGCATTGTGTAAATATGGGTATAGATGCCGCAAAGGGTGATTATATAGCTATAATGGAGCCGGATGATTTTGTGCCCGAAAATATGTATGAGGATATGTATCTTGCGGCCAGCGGCTACGGCGTACAGATAGTCAGGGCGGATTTCTACTGGTTCTGGGAAAATCCCGACGGCTCATACAGGAAAAGATACAAGAAGATAACATCTGACACAGATATGTATAACCGTGTCATAAATCCCCGCAAGGAAACCGCTGTCTTTGATACGGCGGCAAATACCTGGACCGGCATATATCAAAGGGATTTCTTAAACAAATACAGACTTCGCCATAATGAGTCTCCCGGAGCTTCCTTCCAATATAACGGATTCTTCTTTACGACTATGTGTAAGGCAGAAAAGGTTATGATGCTCAACAGACCTTATTATATGTATCGAAAGGACAATCCAAACTCATCTACCGTTCCGGATGATTCAAAGATGTATTGCATTACAAATGAATTCCGCTGGATAAGAGACTGGATGGAGAAAAATCCCGAAACTATGCTTTTTGAAAGCCGCTATCAGGCCTTGAAATTCAAGAATTTTCTCGAGACATACGGTCGGACTTCGGATGATATGCGTCCCGAATATTTAAGGCATATAAGGGAAGAATTCAGGAATCCGCTCTCTGACGGTGTTTTGACTTCGGAAAACCTTACGGAATGGAGATACAAAACACTCTGTGAGATGGTCAAAGATCCCGATGGTTATTTTGAGAGAATTCGTGTCAGCGCTTGTATTGCATACAAAGATGACGTGAATGAGATAGAAGATTTTATCACACGGACTCTGGGCAGCAATACCATGCGTATGGAGCTTTTGTGTATCAATATGGGGTCAAGAGACGGCACTAATGCGTTGATACGGGAGCTTTCTGTAAAGGACGAAAGAATAAAGCCCGTTGAAGGCACATATACCAATGCTGCAGCGGGATACAATGTCGCACTGGCAAGCGCAAAAGGGGATTATTTCATTCCTCTGTCTATGAATATAGACTATGAGTCGGATTATATCATAACCCTGGGCTATAAAGCCTACGAAAAAGATGTGGATATATGTATTGCAAGCGGCAGAGGAATAACATCTGCAGGGCTTGTGCCCCATGAAGGACCTTCATATGCCAAAGAGGCAGATCTCCTTCCGCCGGATTCTGTGTTTGACAAGGATGACCTTGATACAGACGGAATACGCTCCGTCGGGTTAAGCTTTTTTGACAAGGCCTTTTCAATGAAATTTATAAATGAAAAGAACTTAAAGATGCATCTTACCGTTAAATATTTTACACAGGAATTTACCGCAAGAGCTATCAGGGAAGCAGGCTCTATATCCGTACAATACGCAAGAAGGCTTACTTATCCCGATGCTATGGGAAGCTTTTGGGAGCCGGACGTATATCTTGATGAGATTTACGAAGCCATAGATGTCTTAAACGGGCCAAAGACGGTGAAGAAGAATTTTGCAAATTATGCGCTGTACAGGATAGGTCTGGGGCTCCTTCTTTGCGAGGGTGATTTTGAAAGGCTTTATGATGATATAAGATTCCAGCGCCTTGCTGTATACGGCATAGACGATCTTGAGGAAGATGAGATCATAGACCGCTCTTTTATAGATACATGGCGTTATATAAGGGAATGCAGCGCCGAGGAATACCTGAATCATATCAGGAGGAATTTCTTTGCCGCAAAGATAAATCTGAAAAACGATGCCGTCAGATTAAGAAGCGCAGGCTTAACTCAAAAAGGACTCCATGAGCGCATTACAGAGGCGAGAAAAGCTGAAAGCAAAGCAAGTATTGCTGTAGGATCTGCGGTCAATGACACTGCCCCAAAAGCCGGCAAGAGCTGGAAGATGCCCAATCCCTTTGGCTCATTTGGCAAAAAGAAATAACGGGTGGTTTTTGGAAAAGTTACAGGAGTGATGTAAGTGTAATATTCCCGGCTGTATTGCGTATGCGGTACAGCCGTTTATTCTTCTATTTTGTGACATTTTTCGTCATATCGTAAAGATCGAGGGATTCTTCAAGGCATGTGATATTACCGTTTGCATCTCTTAATACTTTATAAAGCTGACCGTCGCCTGCCTCTGCTTCTTTTCCGTTTTCATCTGTTACGGAAAGGACATTTGGAAGACTTTCCGATAGATAATCATCTGTTTTGTATATCCAGACATAAGTATATCCGCCATCTGCAAGAAGCGCAGGGAATGAATCTATTGTGTATTGATCCGTATCTACCAGACGTATGGTACAGCCCCCTTCTATAAATCTAAAGGGCAAAAACAGATAATTTTGAACCTGTTCCTGAAGATAGTAAACAGCCACATTCTGGGGATATTCGTTTTTTGTATCCTGGCTAATTATATAAACCTTGTCATTTTGTGTAAGGACAGATTGTATTATCTTTACCTCCGCTCCGCTTTTCCTGATGTCATAGCTTCCGGGGATTTTTTTGGAATTAAGAGATGTAGCATTGCATATAAATTTCCCGTTAAGACCTAGCATCAAAAATATGCACAGCCCGGCAATGACCAGCTTTTTGACCGTTTCTGATGATTTTATCTTCGGATTTTCCTTCAGAAATCCTGCCAGAGAAATAATGGCAAGAAAAATTACAAAAATAGCAAAATAACGTTTGAAGCCCGGGAATGTAAAGATTCCGTCTTCATATTTTTCATCCGCATATCTTACGAAAAACTGAAAAGCAAGTCCCAGGAAAAATACAAAGAAAAGATAAAGGAGTTCTATGGATCTAAGCAGATATTTTTTGCGTTTTTTAATCATAAAACCGGTATAAATTATAAGAGTAATAAAAAGTATTATGCAAAATGCAGTGCATAATTTAAGAGAGGATTTGGCTCCCGCCAGGGGGTCGGAGAAAAGAAACCTTACAAGGTTAATAAGTCCGTATTCTTCTTTGCCTTCTCTATAGCCGTACAGCTCTACGGATTGAGCCAAAGACGATGGCAATAAAGATGATAAAATATGCTTTTTATAGAGCATATATAAAGCGGATGCTCCCGCAAAAGTAACTGCAAATAATCCTGTGTATCCCCATTTAAAAACAGACATAATCCTGCTGTTTTTTGTTTTGCCGTTTTCGACAAAGAATTTCTCCGAAATAATAAACAAAAGTGAGAAAAAAGCCATAATAAGTCCGGCGGGAGATTTTATGAAGGGCAGGGTCAAAAGACCGGATGCAATAACAATAAAATTGACGGTCTTTTGCTTTTTATCCCTCATCGTAAACCAGCTGCAAAGTCCGCCTGCCCATGCGCCGCAGTGAAGATCCGTATACAGAGTTTTGTAAGGATAGATATATATGCTGAAAATAAGCAAAAATATAACAGCCCCATATGCTATGGCATATCGCTTGTTTTTATTGTCAAAGCGTGTTACGGGAAGAAGGATTCCTATCCAAAGAAGAAAGAAAGATACCGCATACATCATCCCTTCGTTTAGGCCGGTAAATTTCTGGAAAAATACATTAAAAAGAGCGGTACCTATGACTTCGGAGTCTCCCAGAGTAAAGGTAGACCAGTCGATAAGGGAATCTCTTTCAAAAAGATATTTTATTTCGGATGCGTAGCCGTGGAATTCGTCTATATGCTGGATGAAATCGCCGTAATAAGCCAGTGTGCCATAAACAAGCGCCATTATCATCAGTAAAAAGGCTATATCAAAGTGTGCGGTGAATGACGCACCGCTCTTGCGGGATTTATATACAAAAAGTCCGTATCCCGCAGCGGAAAATACGCATAAGAAAACCATCCCCGCATTAAGAGTGCCAAGAAAGCGGAGGCTTAGGTACAAAATCATCATGACGAGGGATGCCGATACGTAGAATCCTTCGCCTGATTTCATGCCAAGGACAGCATGAAAAAGAAAGGCACATCCCATAAATACAAGGAAGGCGCATATCATCATTAAAATACAGTTCAATATATTCTCCCTTTATGTGTTTATTTAAGCGCTGCGGCAATTGCGCAAACGAGGTGTGAACGCTTAAATTTATCACAGCTTAAGCCCGATATAATCAAGTATCCTTTCCGTGGCATGACCGTCGCAGGAGCGCATAAATTTATATCTGAAATCCTGCATGCGCTTTAAGTCGAAGCGCTCGTCGATATGTTTTATATAGTCAACAATTTCCTCGGTGTTTGAAACCACGGGACCGGGCGCCATTTCAAAATAATCGTAATAAAATCCTCTCCAGTCAAAATACGTATCCAGATCGTACGCAAAGAATATAAGCGGCCGCTCCAGAAGCGAATATTCAAATACCAGAGAAGAATAATCGGAAATACAGATATCCGCTGCGCAGAGCATATCCGAGATATCACTTCCCACCGTAAGATCCAGAGCAAAGGAGCCCCTGTATCTCTCGGGAATCTCGGGAGGACGGCTTACGAGGGGATGCTGTTTTACCAGTATTACATATTCATCTCCCAGCTCTTCATAAAGTCTGTCGTAATCGAGTCTGTCCGGACCGTAAGGGTTTCCTACACGGCCTCTGAAGGTGGGTGCATACAGGATTATTTTCTTTCCCCGGGCAAAGGGAGCAAGTTCCAGAACCCGGTCTTTTGCAGATGTTATATATTCTTCGTCATAGAAAACGTCTGTACGGCTGATGCCCAGAGGCTGTACTACATTTTTGCCCTGATAGAACATAGCTTCTTCGTATGCCCATACTACCTCGGGACTTGATACGGTAAGCAGGGTATAATTCGCATACTGTCGGAACATTTTCTGGGTCAGGGCACTGCCGCCGAAGAGCTTATCCGCTGTGCTGAATCCGAATTTCTTGAAAGCACCGCAGCCATGCCAAAGCTGAACCACATGGGTCTGAGGGCGCATCTTCAGATTTGCAAAATCCGTACTGGAATCATCCATAAAGATATATTTGGCTGTTGCGATATCTTTTACGAAGGCGCTTGATTTTTTGTATGTCTCTATGAGCCGGGTGTTAAGCTTGTTCATGTAATGAACTGTAATTTCGTATTTACCGGAGTTTTTGATGGTGTCATACATGACCGAGATTCCCGGGGTGATATATGGATGTTTCGGCACCATGAATATGACTTTATTTTCCTTAAGAGGCTTTCTCGCTTCCCGGGAATAATACATGGGATAGAGTATCTTAAGGGTAATAAACTGGAATATCCTTCGTATGGTTTTTATTCTTAAGTTGCGAGCCCTGCGTGCATAACTCTTTGCAGGGTGTGATTCCTTTTCATATCTTTGTATCTGAGTGTGCTCAATATTCAGGTAGTGCTTGTAACGCAGACGGACAATGATATCACGGGTGCGGGATATTATTTGGGAATCGCTAAGGGTCGTAACAAATCCTACAGGCGGGAATTTTTCAAAAGAAGCGGACGTATATATCCTGTACAGATCCTTTTGAGTATTTCCCGTAAAGAAAAGCTTGCGGTTTATCATTTTTTTGCAGTTAAACAGTTTGTTTCCCCAGAACAGATCCAGCTTGTTATAAGCTGTATGAAGCTTATGGTAGCAGAATCTGCGTACAAAAGCCCCCTCATTGCTTTTTTGGGGCACGAGAATGTCTTTATGGCTCTTAAGCAACGGAGAAGAAACAAAGGATTTATTCATGATAGCCCGGTACTGGAGCAATATCGTGTTATATTCCGGAAGAATACCCGACTCTGCAAATGTTACAAATTTTCCTCGCAGAGAAGGCATTTTTTCTTTATGGAATTTCTCCGGATTATCCCCGGGATCTATGGTGGTATAATTAGGCATATTCCTGACTTCAAGAGGAACATATTCAGCAAGAGCCTCATCTACGGCAAGCTCAAATACAGGCAGAGCCTGACTGTAATATGCCTTGATAAGATTCGGAACATCCTCGCCCTTTACCAGCTGATGCAGGAAAACTATGGATACTTCAGGATACTTTGCCATTTTTTCCCGGGCGGGGAAGCCATCCTTCAGGTGAAGATCCCGGTTTTCATCAAAGAGCTTTGCCTTATCAGTATCAAAAAGCTCATCCAGGCATTCGTTATAAACCGCCTCGATTTCTTCGTGGATTGCTGTATCCAAGAGCCAGATATTTCGAAGATATCCGTTGATTATGACTTCATTTAGATAAAAACGGATAAGACATGAACGCAGTTTTTCGTAGAGATATTCGGTCTCGGTTTTTGTCTTTTCCGAAACAGGTTCTTTGTCTCTGATCTCGCGTTCGAGGGTAACCCTTCGGTCTAAAGCAAGCTTTAAGATGCTGAGTACTTTGCGGGCACCGGATATGTTAAAAGGAGACAGACTTACAGAAGCGTTGTATATTTTGGATAAAGGAGAGCTTTTACTTGTAAAAAGCACATCATTATCATATCCGGTAACAACCCTGGCACCGGCTATGGCAAGAGCTTTTATCAAGAACAAACTCTGATTGTCATCTCCCGTGAATTTAAAATCTTCCTGAACCAGAAGCTCCCGCCTTATAAGGACGGATGAAAAGTCCATAAGCCCGGTCAGATCGCTGTACAAAGAGGAAGTTTCTTCTGTTTTGGAAAGCTCGAGCGTTATGGGTTCACGCATCATGACATGGTCGTTTACAAGGCGGCCTACCACCAGGTCGCTTCGACGACCCGTAGCTGCGCTGTAGAAATTATTGAGCATGGTGGGCTGGTCTTTAAATCTTCCCTTGGCAGTCACAAAAAGAATATACTCGCCCCGGGATGCATTCAGCCCTGCATCATAAAATTGAATCAGGGAAAGAGATTCACATTTAACAGTCTTAAAATGTTTGTCTCCGCTTGCGATTTCTTCGACCTGAATCTTTGTGTTTTCGTCGATATAAACTATGATTGCCTCAAAAAACCTGAAAGTCTGGCTTTTTAGCAATACGAGATTCTCCCGCAGATGGGCAGAGTCTTCCATTACCGGTATAATGACAGAAACCTTCGGCGTCACCTCTATGGTGTGAGTAGAAGGCTGTGATGTTGTTGAATCTGATGTTTTCTGTTTATCAATAGTATTTTCCATGCCGTATATTATATATAAGAAGCGCTTCAAGGTCAAGAAAAGAGGCAGCAACCGGGCTCTCCCACAATCGCAGCATCAAAAAAGGTTCATATATAGCACCTGAAACAGCAGTCGGACTCCCCCTCTTGAAAAATCCCGGCAAAAATGATACTCTATAACAGCGTGCGTCCGGCGGCATTTACGTCGTGTTCGGGTGCGGCCCTGCCGCCGCAAATAAAGGACTTACAAATATTATAAGAGGAGATATAATAAAATGAGCAATCAAATAGAAACAAGATGTGTAAGAGGCGGATATACGCCCAAAAACGGCGAACCCCGCCAGATTCCAATATATCAGAGTACTACGTTCCGATATGAGACCAGCGAGGAGATGGGCAAGCTTTTTGACCTGGAGGCGTCGGGGTATTTTTATACCAGACTTCAGAATCCTACGAACGACCTGGTAGCGGCAAAGATTACCGAGATGGAGGGTGGCGCTTTCGGCATGCTTACATCTTCGGGACAGGCGGCGAATTTCTTTGCTGTGTTTAATATATGCGAGAGTGGCGATCATTTTTTGGCATCGTCCTCGATATATGGCGGCACATATAATCTTTTCGGATATACTCTGGCAAAGATGGGCATAGAATGCACTTTCTATGACAACGATATTTCCGATGAGGAGATGGAAAAGCTTTTCCGCCCGAATACAAAATGCGTTTTCGGAGAGACGATTTCAAACCCCACGGTTCGGGTATATGATATAGAGCGCTTTGCAAAGATTGCTCATAATCACGGAGTCCCTCTTATCGTGGACAACACCTTTGCTACCCCCGTAAAGTGCCGGCCTATTGAGTGGGGAGCTGATATCGTGACTCACTCCACTACCAAGTACATGGACGGTCATGCATCGGGAGTGGGCGGAGCCATTATTGATTCCGGTAATTTTGACTGGGCTGCCCATGCAGATAAATTCCCCGGGCTTACTACGCCTGATGAGTCTTATCACGGACTTGTATATACGGAGAAATTCGGAAAAGGTGCTTTTATTACAAAAGCCACCAGCCAGCTTATGAGAGACTTCGGAGCTATCCAGTCTCCCCAGAATGCGTATTATCTTAATATCGGATTGGAGTCTCTTCATGTCCGCATGGACAGGCATTGTGAGAATGCCCTTAAGGTAGCGAAGTTCCTGGAAGAGTCAGATAAGGTTGCGTGGATTCAGTATCCCGACCTTGCATCAGACCCGGATAATACCATGGCAAAGAAATATTTGCCCGGCGGCTCCTGCGGAGTCATGTGCTTTGGAGTAAAGGGAGGCAGAGAGGCGTGCCTTAAGTTTATGTCGGATCTAAAGCTTGTAAGCATAGTTACTCATGTGGCGGATGCCCAGACCTGCCTTTTGCATCCTGCGAGTCATACTCACCGTCAGATGAGTGAAGAAGAGCTTCTTGCCGCAGGCGTAAAGCCGGATCTTATCAGATTGTCCATAGGACTTGAAAATGCAGATGACATCATAGAAGACATAAAGAAGGGACTTGATAATGTTCGGTAAGATAGGCAGAAACGATCCTTGCTGGTGCGGATGCGGTAAAAAATACAAAGCCTGCCATATGGCTTATGACGAAAAACTCAAAGATTTCAAGCGTCAGGGGTATGTGGTTCCCAGGCGCAAACTTATTAAAAAACCGGAAGATATAGAGGGAATAAAAAGAAGCGCCGTTATAAACATGGCGTGCCTTGATGCCGTGGGAGAGGCTATCCGCCCTGGAATGTGCACGCAGGAAATTGATGATATAGTATCAAAGGTTACCCGGGATATGGGCGGCATTCCCGCACCTTTAGACTATGAGGGATTTCCCAAGAGCGTTTGTACTTCCATAAACGATGTGGTTTGCCATGGCATACCCTCCGAGGATGAAATACTCGAAGAAGGCGATATTGTAAATGTGGATTGTTCCACGATTTTGGATGGATATTTTTCTGATTCATCGAGAATGTTTCTTATCGGCGAGGTTCAGGATGACTGGAAACAGCTGGTAGCAGATGTAAAGGAAAGTGTGCAGATAGGGCTTGATCATGTAAAGCCCTGGATGCCCATGGGTCATATGAGCCACGCCATAGACGAGTTTTGCCAATCCAAAGGATACGAGGTGGTTCGGGAAATCGGCGGTCACGGTATCGGCCTGGAATTCCACGAAGATCCTTTTGTAAGCTATGTTCTTCATGAAGATGAGGGTATGATAATGGCGCCGGGACTTTGCTTTACCATAGAGCCCATGGTAAATATGGGCAGGCATGATGTGCTGGTGGATGAGGACGACGAATGGACGGTGTTTACCGAAGACGGCAGTCCTTCCGCCCAGTGGGAAGTCCAGCTGGTGGTTACGGATACCGGTTACGAGGTTTTGTGCAGCTAGCCGCTCCGGCCGGAATAAATGCCGGGGGAAAGGGAAATGTTATGAAAATCCTGCATTGCGCAGATATACATCTGGACAGTTCTTTGAGGACAAATCTCGACAGAGATAAGGCGGCTTTGCGCAAGAACGAGCTTTTGAGCGCTTTTTCCGATATGGTGAAATATGCCGTTTCGGAGGATATATCTGCCGTAATTATTGCAGGAGATCTTTTTGACAACAAAAATATCAGCGCAAATGCGCTAAATACCGTAAAAGATATCATAGAAACAAATGGGGATATTACGTTTTATTTTCTTTCCGGAAATCACGATTCGGACGCTTTTGTGCGCTCATTCGGCGATCTTCCGGAAAATCTTTTTATTTTTTCGAATGAATGGACTTCCTATCGAACGGAATTATCCTCGGGAAAATATCTGAATGTGACGGGTATAGAGTTGGATAAGACTAACTCGGATACGGCTTCGTCCGGACTCTTCCTTAAAACAGATGAATTTAATATAGTCGTTATGCACGGGCAGCTTGAAGAATATGGTGCGAGGGACAAGGCGGAGGTCATAGATCTGCGCCAATATTGCGCAAAGAACATAGACTACCTTGCTCTGGGACATATCCATGAATACAGAAAAGGAGAGCTCGGAGGAAGGGGAGTGTGGTGCTATCCGGGATGCCTTGAAGGAAGAGGCTATGATGAATGCGGAGAACACGGCTTTGTTGTGCTTGATATAGATGAAGGGACGCTGGAGTTTGAAACGGAGTTTGTATCTTTTGCAAAGCGCCATATATATGAGCTTAATGTTGATATATCAAAGTGTGCAACGACTCCGGAAATATTAAGAGAAATAGATAAGGCTACCGGGGAAGCGGGATGCTTTGGCGAGGATATGGTAAAGGTCGTCCTTACGGGAAGCGTAGACGTGGATTGCGAAAAGAACACGGCGCAGATAGAACAGTATCTGTCTGCGGCGTATTTTGCGTCAAAGGTATATGATAAAAGTGAGATTTACGTGGATTACGACGACTATGCGAAGGAAGCGTCCTTAAAGGGAGAGTTTGTCCGTCTGATACATGATAGTAACGCAATTCTTCCGGAGGATAAGGGACTTGTCATAAGATGCGGAGTAAAAGCGCTGGCAGGAGAGGAGATTGAATTATGAAGATAATCTCCGCTCATATAGAAAATTTCGGAAAACTTTCCGGCGAGGATTTCTCCTTTGAAAAGGGATTAAATATTTTTGTGCGTGAAAACGGATGGGGGAAGAGCACACTGGGGGCGTTTATCCGTGTTATGCTTTATGGATTCGATTCCGAAGGAAAAAGGAGTGCGCTGGAAAACGAAAGAAAGCGTTTTGCCCCCTGGCAGGGCGGAATCTACGGAGGGAGCCTTGTCTTTGAGGCAAGGGGGAAGCGCTATCGCATAGAGCGGACTTTTGACGAAAAGAAAGGCGCCGGCGACGTTTTTAATTTATATGATGATGAAACGAATCTCGAATCCGCTGATTTTACTACCCGGATAGGAACGGAGATTTTTGGGCTTGATGCAGCGTCTTTTGAGCGCACTGTTTTTGCGGGACAGCTTTCATGTGAGACGGAGGTTACATCAGGTATAAGCGCCAAGATCGGTAATGTGTCGGATGACGCTATGGACATGGCAAATTATGAGGATGCCATGGCAGCCTTAAAAAAAGAGATGGACCGTCTTACTCCCGACAGAAAGACGGGAGAGATAAACAGGCTTTCCCGGGAGGAGGCTTTGCTTGACGCATCCGTAAGGGGAAAGGATGTGCTTGAAAGAACCATAGATGATGTTTCAAGAGAGCTTACGTCGGTATATGACAAACGCGATGAATTAAGAGCACATCAAAGGGAGCTTCACGAAAAGATAAAAAAGCTGGGTGAAATAAGCGAGGCAAGAGCCGAAGGGCAAAGATACCTGGTTTTAAAGGAGAATATCCAAAAATCCGAAGAAAAGCTTCGGGAGGAAGAGGCATATTTTCCAAAGGAAATTCCTGATGAAAATCAGATAGATATCTATACCAAAAGGTCGAATTATATATCCGCAATGCGTAAAGATGCGGAAAACGGTGCTTTAAGCGATGAGGAAAAAGATCAATACGAAAGATTGTCAAAGATTTTTTCTGATGGGTTGCCCTCGGATATGGAAAGGCAGCAGGCGGAGGATAATCTTTCCAGGATAGAAGAGCTTAAGGCCGGGTCAGAATATATGAAGCTTTCAAGAGCCGAAGAAGAAAAGCTTGAAAGCCTTGAAAATACGTTCTCTTCAGATATGCCTGCCGTAGAAGAAGTCATCAATCTGCAAAGCGCATGGGAGGAACGCACGAGAAGAAAAGCGGCTCTCCCCGCAAAGGAAGCTGCGTATTTACTTCTTGAGAAACAGGAAAAGAACCGGAGTAAAAAGATCGCTCTTGGAATACTTATATCCGTGCTTGTTTCTGCGCTTGCCGCACTAGGAGTTTATCTGGGATATTCAAAGGATATAACATATGCTGCCGTTACAGCCGGAGCGGTTTTTGCTGTTGTTATGATATTGTATTGGATTATAGCGCTTAAGAAGCGGAATAACGGCGAGCTTACAAGTGATCCGGCAGGACTTCTTTCGGAAATTGAGGACGACAGGGAATATATAAATAAGACGAGAAATAAGGCCATGGATTTTTTTGCATCCGTGAACATAAAATTCGAAGAGGATACCTTCGGGATGGATATTGTGCGGATTCAGGATATGGTTGAAAAGCATGACGAGCTTACCCGCAGGGAAGAAGATTATGAAAATGCATTAAAATCTCCCGAGATTGAAAAATGCAGATCGGAAGTGAATGAATTTATCAAAAAATATCGTCCGGATGTGAGTGAAGAAACTCCTGTAAGACAGGTGGTTTCGGAAATAAATTCCGATGCGGATTTGTATAGCAATCTTTGCGCCAGGAGCCTGGAAGCAAAAAAAGTAAAGGACGGTTTTCTTCGGGAAAAGAATGCTATTTTGAATTTTATAGAGGATCTGGGATTTCGCCCGGAGGCTGATGTAAGCGCAAAAATCAATGAAATAAGGGACCATGTAATTGCTGTAAATAACGCAAAGAAGGCTTTTGAAGATGCGGAAAAAGAAGCCGGGAATTTTGAAAAAGAGCACCCCGATATCGTTGAAAATCTCGTAAAAGCTTCTGATGATACGGATGATGATATTGAGGATATGGATGAGCTAAACAAAAGCTTTGAAGAAATCGGCATATTAATCGATGAATGCGAGTCAAATATCAGGTCATACAGGCAGCAGCTTCGGGCTGAAAATGAAAAGCTGGAAAAGGCACAAAATGATGAGGCCTCCCTTGCGGTTTTAAGAGAAAAAAAGGAACTGCTGCAAAAGCGTTATAAAGTTATCAATCTTGCAAGGGAAGGGTTGAAAGAAGCGCATGAGAAATTTTCTGCACGTTATATGGATCCGGTTAAGAGGTCTTTTGATGAATATTACAGTCTTCTTGCGGGCGATGAAAAGGCTTATGAGCTTGATGCAAATCTGGGGCTTTCGCTCAAAGAAAAGGGTCACTCGAGAGATTTGGGATTCCTTAGCCCCGGACACAGGGATGCAGTCGGGCTTTGCAGGCGGCTTAGTATGGTAGATGCTATGTATGAAGGGGAAAAGCCATTTATAATACTGGATGATCCCTTTGTAAATATGGATGACGACAAGCTCTCGGGAGCGAAGGACTTTCTGGACAAAATATCAGATATATACCAGATTATATATTTTACCTGCAGCAGCAAAAGGAGTATGAGTGGAAGCGATTGAATCCGGATGCAAATTTAACATATTGGCATCTGTCCTTAAGATAATAGCTGTAGTGACTATGCTTACCGATCATATAGGCGCTGTTGTAATTGAATTTATCATATATAAGCAGCTGGTATCCGGAATTACTCCGTCGGATGATATTTATCTTGCGGACAATGTGCTTCGAAGAATCGGTAGAATAGCATTTCCCATTTTTATTTTTTTGCTTATAGAGGGATTTTACCACACAAGAAGCAGGGCAAAATATCTCTTCAGGCTTTCTGTATTTGCGCTTGTTTCGGAAATTCCTTTTGACCTTGGATTTAATTTTACGGGAACGGATTTTGCCAAAATATCCTGGTTTGGGTTAAAGGGGAGTTCCCAGGCGCACCAGGTGATACCGGAGCTTTCATATCAGAATGTGTTCTTCACTCTTGCTATAGGATTTGCGCTTATCTGGATAGCGGACCAGCTTACATCACCCGGGGAAACGGAGAATGCCGGTACGCTTGAAATCATATTCAGACATGTGATTTGTGTTGCGGCGGTAATCGGCTTTTCCCTTGGGGCACAGCGGTTTAATTGTGATTATGCAGCAGCCGGGGTGCTCGCAATATTTGCGGCATATATGGCATCCCGCACCGGAAATTATTTGATTGTTTTTTTGGCATCGGTAACGGTGCTGGCTGTCTTAAGCAGCGGTATCGAATTATATGCGCTTGCGGCACTGCCATTAATAGCGTGTTATCACGGAGATAAAGGAAAGGGGCTTGGGAAGTGGTTCTTTTATATTTTCTATCCTGCCCATATATTTGTGCTTGCAGTAATAAAAAAATTGGTTGTAAATTGAGGTGACAAACTATGTCGGATAGCATGACAATGTCTGTATCATCTGTGGTCAGTACAGACGGGAAAAAACGGATATACGTGAATTTTGCGGATGGAAACAGGTCGGCAGAGCTTACGTGTCCCAAAGGAAATGTTATGAGCAACAAGGGCTTTTCCGAAAAGGAAATGGCTGCGCTTAAATATTATGTTACACAAAATAAAGAGCAGATAATGGAGGAAGCTGCGAAGGTAAATATAGCAAGAGCCTTTATGGGGGATGATAAATCTTAAGAATCCTTAAGTTTGTTGAAAAAAATGGTAAGGACACTTATAATAGGCGCATGTGATTTGGTGATGCAGCTATGTGTTTTATGAAAGGACAAGGGAATGAATAAAAAAAAGTCAAAGAAAAAATGGATAATTATTGGTATTATTGCAGTAGTCGCAGCAGCGGCAATATTTTTTGCAATCAAAAATAATGGTTCAACGGCGTCAGAAGGGGATTATGATTTTGGCATAGAGGCTATGCCCTTATCCATGCAGGATCTTTCCGACTCCATAAATGTAACCGGAAAGGTGGAAAGTCAGAGCGAGTGGGTGGCTACGACCGATGTTACCGCCAAGGTAAAGGAACTTAATGTAAGCCTGGGAGACAGGGTTGAATCGGGGGATGTGCTGTGTACATTTGATGAAACCGAGGTCGAAGAGCAGATAGCGGAGCTTGAAAAGCAGATAGCGGAAACGAAATCGACGGAATCACAGCAAAACGAGACTGCTGTTAAGGAGGCAAAGAATACCCTTAGTCAGGCTAAGCTTGACAGGAAAAATCAGATAGCAACCGCAAAAGCGGCATTAAAGACTGCCAGAAAGGCATATAAAGAAGGTATAGCAAAGGAAAAGCAGGGACTTAATGATTCGGAGCTTTTGTCGCTCCTTGCGTCTGTGGAGAGTGCGGAAGGAGATGTTACTTCTGCCCAGAATACCGTAACTTCCGCAGAGGAGGATCTTGAATATGCGCAGACTGCATACCAGGAGGCGCTGTCAGATGATACAAAGACCGAGTCGGAGCTTCTGGAATTAAAGAATAATATCACAAAGGCGCAGGCAGCCCTTACATCTGCGCAGAGCGCCCTTAAGGTGGCAAATACCCAGCTTAAATCGGCACAGGCGGCATATAACGAGGGATTAAGCCAGAAAGGAATAACTTCATCAGAGCTTTCTTCTTTGAAGGATGCTGTAGATTCGGCCGAAAGGGAGCTTGAATCCGTGAAATCTTCCACGGCGGCATCTGTGGAATCTGCCCAGACTGCCCTTGAAAGCGCAAGAAACACAACATCTTCCACGACTTCATCGGAAAGCGAGCTTTCTAAGCTCAAAAGACAGCTTTCCCAGATGAGTGTTGTTGCAGAGCAATCCGGCGTTGTGACCCAGCTTAATATATCAAAGGGAAGCATACCCAACGGCGCTCTTATGAAAATAGAGGATGATTCTGCCCTTAAAGTAAATGTGACTATATCGGAGAAGGATATAGTGAAAATCAAAGAGGGGATGAGCGCAACCATTACTTCAAATGCCCTTCCCGATGAAGAAGTAAATGGTTTGATAACACAGGTCGTTAATTTCGTATCGGCTGATTCTATCTCATCAACAGGTGACGATGGCTCGTCATCCGGTTCAAATTACAGCGCAAATATCGAGCTTGATCCCGGCAGCGGATTGCTTTTGGGGATGAGTGTAAAGGTAAATATCGCCATAAGCGATGAAGGTGAAAGCCTTGCGGTGCCCTATGACAGCATAGCCGTAGACGATAACGGCGAGAGCTATATCTGCAGAGGTATAGATAACGGAGACGGTACATATACAATAGAAAACGTAACCGTTACTTTGGGGGACAGCAATGATTATTATACTGCCGTTGAGGGAGATCTTGCCGAGGGAGATCTTATAATTCTCTATCCGTATATGGTCTCCGAGGGAGAAAGCATAGAGCTTACCATAGTAGACGGGACTGAGGATCTGATTACAGACAGCGATGATTCATATTCCGATGATGAAATGGTGGTGGATCTATGAGCACGGCTGTAATAGACATGAACGGTATAATCAAGAGGTATTATGAGGGTCAGGAAAATGAGCTTGAGATACTTCACGGGATTGATCTTCATGTAGAAGAGGGGGAGTTTGTTTCCGTAGTGGGGGAGTCCGGCTCAGGAAAATCCACCTTAATGAATATTATAGGAGCTCTCGACAGACCCTCTGAAGGGACATATTTTTTAGGCGGTGAAGATGTGGGAGAGCTGGATGATGAGTCTTTGAGCGTCATCAGAAATGAGAAGATCGGCTTTGTATTTCAGAGCTTTTATCTAATGCCCAGGATAAGCGCAATACGAAATGTGGAGGTTCCTTTGCTTTATGCCGGGGTAAATGAAAAGGAACGGCGCAAAAGAGCTATGGAACAGCTTGAAATGGTGGGGATGGCAGACAGGGCAAACCACAAGCCCACAGAGCTTTCCGGCGGACAGAACCAGAGAGTCGCCATAGCAAGAGCCATGGTAAACAATCCCTCTATTATCCTGGCAGATGAGCCCACCGGTGCTCTGGATTCAAAGACGGGTCACCTTGTTATGGATATTTTTCACAGACTTCACGACGAATACAAAAAGACTATTGTACTTATTACTCATTCGCAGGAGCTGGCAAAAGAGACCCAGAGGATATTGACCCTTTCCGACGGACAAATAGTCGATGAGAGGAGGAGCGATGAATTTTAAAGAGAGCATACGCCTTTCCGTAGAGAACATAAGAGTAAACAGAATGCGATCAGTGCTTACCATGCTTGGCATAATCATAGGCATAAGCGCAGTTATTACCATCACAACCATCGGAAATTCCTTAAAAAGCACCATATCCACATCCCTGAATTCTTTGGGCGGAGTCAATACTATAACGGCGTATATGACGGCAGACAGCCCCGAAGACGACGATTGGGAGAATTGGGAGTATCCGGATCAGACCGAGGAAGACAATCTTACATGGGAAGATATCTCCGGATATATGGATTATTATGAGGATGATGTAGATTATGTTGTAATGACAAATGAATACGGTACGGCTACCGTAAATACTGACGTAGGCAGCGCAAGTGTTAATATACAGGGTTCGGCATACGGATACCTGGATTCATACAAGCTTACGCTCCTTAGCGGACGGGAGCTTACAAAGGCTGATAATGACGAAAGCAAATCCGTGTGCCTGGTGTCGGATCTTTTTGTAAAATATGCCTTTGACGGCAAGAATCCCCTGGGGCAGGCGGTAGAGCTTGAGCTTTCCAACGGAAATATTATACGGGTATATGTTGTGGGAGTATATAAATACGATGCCAATGTTTTCGGTACGGCAAATTCAAAGGTTGCGGAAACGGAGATCAGCACAAATATAATTATTCCCTATAACTACATACAGGATAAGGCGCAGACGGAATTTGATTACGGAATTGATTATATAAATATTGTTACAAAAGACGGTGTGGATGCTACCCAAATGGCGTCGCTTACAACGGAATATTTTGATACATATAAATATAATGACGAAGATGCAAATTCCGCTTTCGGAGTAGAAACTTACGATATGGCCTCCGAGCTTTCGTCCATCAGCAAAGTGCTTGATGTAATTACCATCGCTATTGCCATTATCGCCTCTATATCTCTTATAGTAGGCGGTGTGGGTGTAATGAATATCATGCTTGTCTCCGTTGTGGAGAGAACCAGGGAAATAGGCATAAGGAAAGCCATGGGAGCCAGAAAGAAAAACATACATTTTCAATTCCTTACGGAAGCTACCGTGATATGCCTATTTGGCGGATTGATAGGAGTGGCTATAGGGATTGTAAACGGATTGGTGCTTTCTGTTATCGGAGGAAATGTCCTTCAAAACATGAATCCCGAAATAAGTACCATGATAGTAATAACCGTCCGGCCTTCGGTCACGGCGATATTGGTTTCTTTAGGATTCTCCGTAATCGTAGGGATAGTATTCGGATTGTATCCCGCAAAGAAAGCGGCGGATCTTTCGCCTATTGAAGCGCTAAGATATGAATAAATATAAATCTCCTTAAAAAAGCCCCCGATGTGTGCATTGCATTTTACATCGGGGGTAATTTTGTAGTCGGAAATAATTATTTCTTCATTCTGCCGCTTTGGTATTTTTCCACAACCTTTTGTATCCTTCTGTGGGGATCCATAAGGTCGCTCATGGATTCGTCGTGGTTTAGCGTATCTATGATATAAGCGATGAATTTACTCATGTCGCAGTTTATGAAATATTCACGCTCAAGATATTCAGGCCTTTGGTATGTGAGATTTGTGGTAACAAGCCTGTATATAATACCGTCTTTATAAGCCTGGTCAAACTTCTCTATGCCGTTTGTAAAAAGTCCGAATGTGGCGATAACGAAAATTCGTCTTGCCTTTCTTGCCTTAAGCTGCTGGGCTACGTCTATCATGCTGTCACCGGATGAGATCATATCATCAATAATCCACACATCCTTGCCCTCTACGGAGTCGCCCAGGAATTCGTGAGCTGCGATTGGGTTCTTGCCGTCTATAATCTTTGTGTAGTCGCGTCGCTTGTAGAACATACCCATGTTTACGCCAAGGACGTTGGACAGAAATACGGCTCTGTCCGTAGCGCCTTCATCCGGGCTGATTATCATAAGATGATCGGAATCGATTTCCACATCGTCGCAGTTCTTGAGGATTCCCTTTACAAACTGGTATGCCGGGCGGAATGATTCGAAGCCGCAGGTGGGGATGGCGTTCTGGACTCTGGGGTCGTGAGCGTCAAATGTAAGGATATTGGTAACGCCCATGCTTTCAAGCTCCTGCAATGCCAGAGCGCAGTCCAGAGATTCTCTGGATGAGCGCTTGTGCTGGCGGCTTTCGTAAAGGAACGGCATAATAACGGTAATTCGCTTTGCTTTTCCGCCGGCTGCGGCAATGATTCGCTTAAGATCCTGATAATGGTCGTCCGGAGACATGTGGTTTACATTTCCCGAAATCTTATAGGTAAGAGACCAATTTGTGACATCGGTAAGGATATAAAGATCGTATCCCCGGACCGATACATCAAGCTGTCCCTTGGCTTCTCCCGATCCGAAGCGGGGTGTCTGGACGGAGAGGAGATAGCTGTCTTTTACATAGCCGTGAAGATTGCGCCTCTTATCCTCTTCCTCTGTCTCGTGACGCCATTTTGAAAGATAATAGTCTACTTTTTCTCCCATAGATTTGCAGCTTTCCATTGAGATGATGCCCAGTTTTCCTTCCGGAGCATTCTCAAATATTTTTGCGTCCTGCTGCATGTCTGTGGTATTGTCCTGCATAGTTAGCCTCCTGTGGTTGACATAATGTTGGTTATATGTTTTCCATTCTCCGGGCCAGGCGTACATCCTGACCGAAAAGACGGAGCACATCGTAGCTGCTTACGAGCCGCGAAAAAATCCTGTCACCGTAGCGCTCCTGCGTATCTTCCAGAGTAAGATTCGTGGAAAATATAGTGGATTTTTCCGAAAGAGCGCGGCCGTTGATGCATTCAAACATCCCGGATATGACGAATTTGTTTGTGAGCTCGGTGCCCAGATCGTCTATGACCAAAAGGTCGCAATCATATATCTGGGTATATTTCTCGGGTTCCTCATCATCTTTCCCGAAGGTGTGTGAAGAAAGAACCTCAAAAAACTCTGCGGAAGTATAATACAATACACTGTAGCCTTCGGCGAGAAGAGCTTTTGCAATGCAATGGGTAAGAAGAGTCTTTCCCATGCCTACATCTCCGTATATATAAAGATTTTTTTTGTCTGCGGAAAAATTGTGCACGAAAGAACGGCAGCTGTCAAGTGTTCTTTTTGCCGAATCATAGGAGCTTATGCCCGTGATGGCGTCTGTTTCTTCCTTGGAATAGTATTTAAGATCGAACTTATCAAAGTCGCCGTCTTCTATGAGAGATTCAATGTTTGAATTTTCATAGAGAAGGTCTATGGCAAGCTGCTTAAAACAATGGCATTTTTCGGAGCCGATAAAGCCTGTGTCCCGGCAATCGGGGCAATCATAAACGGGTTCAAGATAGTCTTTGGAATATCCGAGACTCTCCAAAATAGCGCCTCTGGCTTCATGGAGAGCGGTTATCTTTGCCTTGTAGAGGGTATCGTCTGAAGGTTCCGTTTTCAAGGCTTCCTCTATACTTAAAGAGGATACCTGATTGTCTATATCCGTAAGCTTCGGTGCTTTTGTATATACTTCGCGCCTGCGTTCAGACAGAAGGCGTCTGTTTTGGAACTGCCGTTTGTCGTATATGCGCATAATATTGTCGTATTGTGCATTTGTAAGAGCCAAAATATTATCTCCCTTAATTACCGCAAGGCAAGTTTTTTGCGGATATCGTCAAAATCATATCTCCCCGCAGTGGATAAGTCCGATATATTGGATTTGAAAGATGATTTTGATGATGCATTCACAGGACGAAGAGCTTTGTATTTCTTCTCCTGCTCCTTTTTGTGTATTTCATCTGCAGCCTCCAGAGAAGCCTTGTCTGTCACACCCTGCTCATACCAGTTTTCGAGGATTCTGTTTGCATATTCAAAGTTTGACCGACCTGTCTTGGACAGGGAGCGGCTGCATGCCTCGGCTATCATTTCCGGATTGAATTTCCATGTGATGCTCCATTTGGCGGCATATTCCTTTTCCAGAGATCCCAGGGAACGTCCGGTAATGCCGAAAGCCGATATGACAGTCTTTACGGTCTCATCATCGAGAGAGGCTTTGTCAGATGATGATGCCATATATTTCTTTGCATCCCCGGGGGTTACTACGCCTGCCGTATACCATTCGCATGCGACGGAGTTTATGGCGCAAACAGAGGTAAGAGAGCGCTCTATCTGCGTCTCCACAAGATAAACTATCAAATCCTCGCTCATCGAAAGCCCCTTATTCCAGTACATGATGTAATTGACATCGGAGGGACTCAAAGGTCTTCCTATGTATCTTTCTATAATAAATAAGAGCTGTGAGAATATATCGGATTCTTTTTCGGTTTTGAAATCTCCGGCGCCGTATTCCTTCATGGGGGGAAGGGAGACCTTCGGGCTTTCGGTTTTGTTTTTGCGATCTTCAAAATCCCCTGCATCGCTTTCCGGTATTCTGGATATGGCAGGAGGATTGGTGGATATGCATATCTCGCGAAGAGAGCCGTCCGCATCAAAGGACAGCTGCATAAGATCCGCCTTTTCCCAATATTCCAGAGCATCCCGGATCTCGTCTGCAGAACACGAAAATATCTCCGACAGCGAAGATATGGAAAATGATTTGCCGGGTGAGCTCATGCATCGCAAAAGATAAATGTACACTTTTACGTACTCGCCGGGGGTATGGGTCATGTAATTGTCAATAAATATATTCGAGACGTCGGTGGTATTTGACCGTGCGTCATCACAAAGACGGATTTTCCCTTTCATAAAGGATACTCCCTCCTATCTGTCTTTAGTGTCATGCTTTGCTTGTCTTACATGAATCGCTGGCATTATATCATCATAATTTGTGATTTCAAATGTGAAAAATTCCGAAATATTCCATGGTAAACATAAAACCGGCGAATGTTTAAAACGTGGATAAGTTTGAAATGTCCCTTTTTTCAAGGAAAAAAATAAGGGAAAAAACTTGGATAGTTCTTTCCCTTTGGATATGTCAAGTTGTGGATAAATCTTTTTTCAGGAGATTTTCGCCGACTTCTACAATGTTTCCAGCGCCCATAGTTATCAACAGATCATTTTTGTGACATTTTTCTAAAATGAATTGTTCGATTTTTTCAAAGGATCCCAGATATTTTACGACGATTTCGCAATCACCCATTGCATCCTTTATTGCTTCGGATGTTATGCCTGTTTTGTTGATTTCCCGGGCGGCGTATATATCCGCAAGAAGCACTATGTCCGCTGCGCTTAAGGCTTTGGCAAAGTCGTCAAGCAAAGCGGCTGTTCTTGTGTATGTGTGAGGCTGGAAGGCTACTACCAGGCGGTCGTGGGGGTATTTTAAGGCCGCATTTATGGTGGCTTTTATCTCCGTCGGGTGGTGGGCGTAGTCGTCTATTATAGTGATTCCGTTGATTTCTCCCTTGTATTCAAAGCGCCTTCCCGTGCCGGTAAAAGTAGCAAGTCCTGCGGCTATACTTTCGGCGGGAATCCCCATTTCAAGGGCAAGAGCACAGGCTGCCAGTGCGTTTAGGACATTATGTTCACCGGGCACACCGAGGGATATTTCGCAGATTGCTCCATCTTTGTCCCAAAGGGTAAAGGAGGCGCAGCCTTTTTCGTTATAAGTTATATCCTTGGGATAATAGTCGCTGTTTTTATCCTTGCCGAATGTAATAATCCGGGCGGATACGTCCTTAAGGATATCGGATAGCCCTTCGATATCCCCTCCTATTATAACGGCGCCGTCTTTTGAAGCCTGGGAAGCGAACTTCCCGAAGGAATTGCGGATATCGTTTATATCCTTAAAGAAATCCAGATGATCTTCTTCTACATTTAATATCACGTCATATTTCGGGAAGAAATTCAGAAAGCTGTTTGTATATTCGCAGGCTTCCGCAAGGAAAACATCATCTCCTCCGAGGCGGGTGTTGCCGCCTATGGAGTTTAATATTCCGCCTACGGTGACCGTGGGGTCAAGCTCACCGCAGGTTAATATATGGGAAAGCATTGAGGTAGTCGTAGTCTTACCGTGGGTTCCCGCTACAGCTATGGAATTCCTGTAGCATGCCATTATCTGCCCGAGGAATTCTGCTCTTGTAAGAACGGGACCGTTTTGCCTTGCGGCATTAAGCTCAGGGTCGTCCTCCGATATGGCGGCGGTATACACCGTAAGATCTACATCCGGCTTTATGTTTTCGGCGCTTTGTGGAAAATAAATTTCCGCCCCTTCTTTTCGGAGCATATCCGTAAGCTCCGAGGGTGCCCTGTCGGAGCCGCTTACCTTAAATCCCCTGTGAAGGAGTATATGGGCAAGTGAGCTCATGCTGATGCCGCCTATGCCGATAAAATGCACTTTTATAGGTTTTTCAAAATCAAATTTATACATGAAGCAACCTCTCGTAATAGAAAATATATTGCTGGATGATACCGGCGTATCCCTCAAAAAGCGGGAAAGGCGATTGTCCGCCGCATTTATCATCTATGACTCTTTTTATCCATACATCAACAGGAACGCAATTCATTCTGCCATAGGCAAAAAGCGCAATGCAGTTTGCGACTTTTATGCCCACACCCTTTATGCTCATTAGGGTATGAAGGAGAGCTTCGTCTTCCATAGAAGAGATCTTATTTAAATCTACTGCTCCGGAATTTACGGCAAGCACGGCGTCTTGGACATATGGAACCCGGTATCCCAACGAACACTCCTTGAGGTCTGATGCTGTCGCCTTTAAAAGCGCCTTGGGAGTCGGAAAGGACTTAATATCCGTGCCCGATATGTTTTCGCCGAATTTATCGCAGATAGCCTCTACGGATTTTGATATGGCGGGAATATTTTTGCGCTGGGATATAATGAAGCTTATAAGCATCTCCCAGGGATCCTGCCGTAGTATCCGAAGGCCGCATCCGGCTTCTATGGCTCTGCTTGCAAAAGGATGCCTGCCTTTGGCTTTCTTTGCGATATCCGAATAGTTTCTGTCCATATCAAAGTACGGCGCCCAGACATTTTCCCATGTCTTTTTATCGCAGGAAATTTCAAAATCGCAATCCGATAATTTCCTGATATATAATATGTTTGAACCGGTAATAAACATACACCTTGCGTCAGAAAGAGATTTTGTCCTGAAACACTGGCCGCTTATAACGATTTTTTCCGGATCGAAGTCGTCTTTTATTTTAATATCAGTCATTTGTTTTTCCCGTAAGATAAGGTCCGGGGAAACACGGACTTATTCCGGCTTGTCGTTTCCCAAACCTCCAAAAACATACTATATCACAATAAAAGGTATATGTGCAAGAAGGCTGTTTATCCCGCAGCTAGAAACAGCTTTAAAAACGGCTGCTTTGCAAATATTTTCCGGAGATAAAATTTTTGTGTACAAATCCGAAAAACAATGATATAATACTATTTACACCTGTGACGGGCATCTAGAGTGGCACTTGGGAGTTATAGTGGTAAGCGCCTACGGATGCGAATCCATGACATCTCCCGATGGAAGGAGAATAAAGCCATGAATATCACAGATGTACGAATGAGGAAAGTCGATAAAGAAGGGAAAATGCGGGCAGTAGCCTCCATTACCATCGACGACGAGTTTGTAGTACATGACATCAAAGTCATTGAGGGAGAAAAGGGGCTGTTTATCGCAATGCCGTCCCGCCAGACTCCTGACGGGGATTACAAGGACATTGCGCATCCGATTAATTCTCAAACCAGACAGGTTCTGCAGAATCTGATTCTGGATAAGTATATGACCGAATTTAAGGACGCAGAGTAGTACAGACAAACATTGACTCAAAAATTCGTATCACGAAACCGGCACCCGGGCAGTATGACTGTCCGGGGCTGTTGTATGTGCAAAAAGGAGATATTTAAATGAAAGCAGTAATATTGGCGGCGGGAAAAGGAACAAGAATGAAATCGGATCTTCCCAAGGTTCTCCACGAAATAGAAGGAAAGCCTCTTGCAGAATATGTAAAAGAAGCGGCGAAGGCGGCAGGGGCGGATAAGATTTGTTTTGTAATAGGATACAAAAAAGAAGAAGTAAAGAAAAGGCTGGATTCACCCGGGGTGACCTTTGCCGTGCAGGATGAGCAGCTCGGGACAGGACATGCCGTGCGTTGTGCGGAAGAATTTATCGGGATAGAAGGCGACGTAATGATATTGTGCGGAGATACACCTCTCGTTCGGGGAGAAACCCTGAAAAAAGCTGCAGAGCATCACCGGGAAAACGCAAATGCCGTAACCGTCCTTTCCACCCGGGTTGATAATCCTTTCGGATATGGAAGAATTATAAGGGATAAGGACGGAGCTTTCCTAAAGAGTGTTGAAGAAAAGGATGCAACGGATGAAGAAAGAAAAACGAATGAAGTGAATTCCGGAATGTATATATTTAAAGTAAAAGCTCTTAAGGATGCATTGGGAAGGATTACAAACGATAATGTCCAGGGAGAATATTATCTTCCCGATACGCTGCAAATAATCCTTTCGGACGGAGGAAAAGTCGGAGCTTATGTTATGGCGGATAAAGAAGAGCTTTTGGGTGTAAACGACGTAAATCAGCTTAATGAGGCAGCAAAGATATTGGCTCGCAGGAAAAAAGATGTTTAAAAATATTTTCGGTAAAAAGAACACAGGGGAAGCTAAGGATGGACCTTTCATCCTGGCGGGGCTTGGGAATCCCGGCAAGAAATACGAAAAAACCAGGCATAATGCAGGGTATGACGCCCTTGATGAAATAATAGAAAGATATTCCATTCCCCAAGGAGGAAAGAAATTTAATTCCATATACGGAAAAGGATCAATTGAAGGGCAGAAGGTAATTGCCTTAAAGCCCCTTACCTTTATGAATAACAGCGGAGATGCCATAGCTGCGGCTTCGAAATATTTTAAATCAGATACGAAGACTCGTCTTATCGTGCTTGTAGATGATATAAATCTGGAGCCGGGGGTAATAAGGATAAGGAAAAAGGGAAGCGCAGGCGGGCATAACGGTCTTAAAAGCATTATACAGCGTACCGGCAGTGAGGAATTTATCCGCATCCGCATAGGAGTGGGACACCAGCATGAGGGTGAAGATCAGATAGATTTTGTCCTTGGGAAGATTACCGGAAAAAACCGGGAGCTGATAGAGGGATCATTCAAGGATGTTTGTGAGGCAGTATCTTTGATAGTGCAGGGACAGACGGATGAGGCTATGAACAGGTTTAACGGCAGGAAACCCGCAAAATGATACAAAGAGCTTTTGGTGCTACGGAAGAAATACCCGCAGTAAGACAAATAACGGATATGTTAAAAACACCGCAGGCGGTAAGGGTCTGCGGCTGTATTGATGCCCAAAAGGCGCACTTATGTAAACTGCTTTCCAGGGACGCAGCTTCTGTTATTTATATTTGCGAGCTCGAAAACAAAGCAAGAGAAGCGGCATCGGCTTACAGGTTTTTTGATGATGAAGCTCTTTATTATCCGGCAAGGGATTTTCTTTTTGACTCGGCGGATCTTCGCGGAGATGAAATAGGCCGCCAGAGGGCAACTGTATACAGGGCTTTGGGAGAGAGCGGAAGAGCGACAGTCTTTACCACGCCCGATGCCCTTATGGATGCTGTCGCTGCAAGAGACGATGTGACAGCCCGGGTTCTTAGGATAAGCGTAAATCAGACCATAGACCCAAAAGAGCTTGCGGAAAAGCTTAGCGATATGGGGTATATCCGGGAATATCAGGCAAATTCTCCCGGAGAATATGCAGTGCGGGGAGGCATTGTAGATATATGGCCTTTGACGAAGGACAATCCCTTCAGAGTTGAGTTTTTTGATGATGAGATAGAGACCATAAGAGCTGTGGATCCCGAAAGCCAGCGCTCCAAAGAAAGCGTGGATCTTGTGGTGGCATATCCTTACGATAAGGGTAAGGAAGGGCAGCAGGCGGCATTTCTTTCTTATTTCGATCCGGAAAATACGATTATATTTTTTGACAATCCCGACAGGTGCTTTGGACGTATGAGAGAAGTCGTTGAAGAGATTTCCGACAGCATCTCTATGAGAAATGAGTCTGGCGAGGGGTCAAAGCCTCTTAAGCATTTTGATGAAGAGCAGATGAAGCAGCAGTTTGTGGCTTTTCCCCGGGTGCTTTTGTGCCCTGCGGATGCTCCTTCGGCAGATTATCCCGATGCGAAAGGGTTTTCCCTTACCGCTATATCAGTGCCGCAATACAAAAACAATTTTACAAATCTTATCGACGACCTCAAAAAATACAAGGTTAAAAAAGAACGTGTGCTTTTGATAAGTGCATCCCGTTCCAGGGCTGTGCGCCTTTCCGGGGAGTTTATGCAGGAAGGGTTAAACAGCTTTTTTACGGAAGATCTGAATCACGAAATAAAGCCCGGAGAGGTCATGGTTTCCTGCGGAAGGATTGCAAGGGGATTTTCCTATCCCAAAGTGGGATTTACCCTTATAAGCGACGGCGATCTGTATGAGAAGCGCAAAAGAAAGATAAGACGTCATTCTTACGAAGGGGAAAAAATCTCTTCTTTCTCCGACCTTCATACGGGTGATTATGTGGTTCATGAAAATCATGGTCTTGGCATATACCGTGGGATAGAGCAGATAAGCGTTGAGGGGACGGTAAAGGATTTTCTCAAGATCGAATATGACAAGGGCGGCATATTGTATGTGCTGGTAACCCAGCTTAATGTGATACAAAAATATTCCGGCTCTCAAGGCGCCCGCCCCAGGCTTTCTACTCTGGGGGGAAATGCCTGGAAAAAGACAAAATCCAGGGTAAAGGAGTCTGTTGATACCATTGCGACAGAGCTGGTAGAGCTATATGCCAAAAGGCAGCAGAGCAAGGGCTTTGTCTACGGAAAGGATACGGTATGGCAAAAGGAGTTTGAGGAATGCTTCCCGTATGACGAGACCGGGGATCAGCTCCGCGCCATAGAAGCCGTGAAGACGGATATGGAATCCGACAAGATAATGGACAGACTCCTCTGCGGGGATGTGGGATTCGGCAAAACGGAGGTCGCCATACGAGCCGCTTTTAAGGCTGTCCAGGATGGGAAGCAGGTGGCATATCTTGTGCCTACTACCATTCTTGCACAGCAGCATTACAATACATTTGCAGAGCGCATGAAAGGGTATCCCGTGCGGGTGGATCTTTTGTGCAGGTTCCGCACAAAATCCGAACAAAGTCATACGGTAGCCGACCTTAAAAAGGGTGCGGTAGATATAGTTATCGGCACCCACAGGCTCCTTTCAAAGGATGTGGAATTTAAGGATCTGGGGCTTTTGGTGATAGATGAGGAGCAGAGATTCGGAGTCTCCCATAAGGAAAAAATAAAGAGCCTCAAGGAAAATGTGGATGTGCTTTCCCTTACGGCAACGCCTATTCCAAGGACTCTTCATATGAGCCTTATAGGTATCAGGGATATGTCTGTCCTGGAAGAGCCTCCTTCGGACAGGCACAGTGTTCAGACTTTCGTTACAGAGTATGACAAGGAAATCGTCCGGGAAGCTATATCCCGCGAGATGAAAAGGCATGGTCAGGTATTTTATGTTTACAACAAAATCGAGACCATAGAAAGAAAGGCGCAGCAAATATCCGAGCTTGTTCCCGATGCCAGGGTGGCCTACGCTCACGGGCGCATGGATGAGAGGGAGCTTGAAGATATCATGTATGAATTTATCATGGGACACGTAGATATATTGGTATCCACTACCATTATAGAGACAGGCCTTGATATTTCCAACGTAAACACCATGATAATAGAAGACGCTGACAGAATGGGACTTTCCCAGCTCTATCAGCTCCGGGGGCGTGTGGGCCGCTCCGACAGGCTCGCTTATGCCTTCCTTATGTACAGAAAAGACAAGGTGCTTAAAGAAGTAGCCGAAAAGCGCCTGGGAGCTATCAGGGAATTTTCTGCCCTGGGCAGCGGCATACGCATAGCCATGAGAGATCTTGAAATCCGGGGAGCCGGAAATCTGCTTGGCAAGGCGCAAAGCGGAAATATGGAGGCAGTGGGATATGATCTCTATTGCAAGATGCTTAATGAAGCCGTAAACAGCATGAAGGGAATCGCAAAGGAAGAGGATTACGAAACTGCCATAGACATAAACGTGGACGCATACATCCCGGACACGTATATTTCTGATGAATTTGCAAAGCTTGATATATATAAGAGAATATCCCTTATTACCGATGATGACGACGTAATACAGATGGAAGACGAGCTTTCGGACAGATTCGGAAAGCCGCCTGAAAGCGTGGAGATACTGGTGCAGGCAGCCAGAGCAAAGGCGGCAGCACACGAGGTTTACATAACACGCATCACGGAAAACAGGGGTCGGACCAAAATGGAGCTTTATGAAAAAGCAAAGATAGACCTTAACGCTTTGATGGAGTTTCTGGGAGAATATCCAAACAGGCTTTATTTTAATCCCCAGCCAAAGCCCATGTATGATTATGTCTTCAAAAAAGACGCATCCGGTGCGAAAAAGCTAAGGGAGCTTACAGATCTTTTCGTGAAGATGAAGGAAAGGGTACTGATTGGTTAAACAGGATAAGGGCAACCCGGTGCCCTTATCCCGATAAATTAAAAGTTTTGCTTGCAACAAACACAGAAAAGGCATATAATGTCGGGCGTATGTGACGACATTTTCTTTTGGAGGTTTTTTGAGAATGATAAAATATATAAAGAAAGCTGCGGCTTTGGTATTGGCAAGCTGTATGCTTGTTACGGGAGCTGTCGGATGCGGCACGCCCGACGAAGAGACGGTTGCGGCTACCCTGGGAGACAGGGAGATTTCATACGGATTTTTGAATTTCTACACACAGCTTATGCAGGTGTATTATGATTCTTTCTATTCATATTATTATGGGGATGATTTCTGGTCAATGGATATGAGTGAATCCGGAGACGGCTCTGAAACTATGGAGAGCTCCACCCGGGAAGAAGTTCTTTCCGAGATAGAAAAGATGTACAGGCTCTATGACCATGCGGCGGATTATGGTCTTTCTCTTACGGATGAGGAAGTTGCTTCCGCAGATGCGGCAGGCGAGCAGTTTATGGATGAAAATAACAAGGCTGCAATAAAGAAGATGACGGCTACGGCAGAGATTGTTGCGGAGTATCTCAAGGTTTCTACCCTTGCTTCCCGTGTGGAGGATGCTATCCTGGAAGAAGCCGAGATCACGGTTACCGAAGAGGATGCCGCAAGCAGGACATTCAGCTATGTAGAGATAGACCTTAACAGCTCGTATGATTCTACCACCGGTGCAGAGATGGAATATACGGATGAGCAGATTGAAGCCCTTAAGGAGAGCGGCGATGCCTTCGATGCGGAAGCAAAGGAAGGCGCAGAGTCTGATGCTATGGTAAAAAAGCTTGCGGAGGAAGACGCTCTTGAAATCGCTGCGGCATCGGGGGATGCTTCCGGCGATGCATCGGGAGATGCAGTTGATGTAGAAGATCTTGACAGCTTTTCAGCTCTTGCAAATGATTACGGATATACCGTGAGCACATATTCATACAGTGCGACTACGGAAGACGATGAGGATCTTGATGATGCTGTGCTTGAGGCGGCGGATGCTTTGTCTGAAGGTGAGGTTTCCGATGTTATTTCTGTTTCTAATGATGACGGAGATTATCTTTACATAATACGTCTTGACAGTGAATATGACGAGGATGCCACGGCCGAGAAGCTTACGGAACTCGAAGAGGATCAAAGACAGGATCATTTCGACGAGGTATATGAAGGATTCCAGGAAGAAAGCGAATTTACTATAGTTGAATCCGTATGGAAGCAGGTATCTTTCAACGGGCTTTATGAGACGAAGACCAATATAGAAGACGATACGACGGACACAACGGATACATCGGGAGACGCTTCCGGTGACGCATCGGGAGACGCAAGCGGCGACGCTTCATCGGATGTGGTGATTGAATCGGCCGAATAGAATACAACAAAAATAATTAGCCCGGCAGTGTAGAAGCTGCCGGGTTTTTCTTACGGAACCTGAAGCCCCGATAAATATGAATAACTTTTTTCTATGGAGTCGGGCACGTCTTTGTCTTTTGAAAAATCCGCTCCTTCCGTTATTATCCTTTCGGGATATGAAAGCATTTGCCCGTATATTTCAAAAGCGTTATCTCTTAAATCATAAAAGGATTCTGTCCTTGAAATTTCTTTTTTCCAGGGATTCTTCCATATGTCATGCTGCATATTGCACGGGTCTTTGTGATAAAATCCGTGTTCACATTCTATCATTCCCGACATCCAGTTATATCCAAGCACGCCGTCTTCGGCTTTTCTTAGGAGCGTTCTTTTTATGCCCCTGGGGTCTTTTAAAAGGTCCGTCATTTTCTGTATGGATTTGATAGCGCCGGCAACGCTCCTTTCACTTACGCGGCATCGCAGCCCATATGTTTTATTATACGTCTTTGACAAAAGAGGGCAAATAACTCTGGCTTCAGCGGATGAAATGTCGATGACGCTTCGTTTGGAAAATTCCGAAGGATGCATGCTGCGCTCCATCATCAGGTAATGCGCATCTATATCAGTCTCAAGGCTGCAATGTCTTCCGAAATACCGATTGTCGGTTATGCCGTCGTAAGCAGTGCGGGCATAGACGAAAGGATGACAGGTCATATCCAGGGCGTAGTGCCCCAGAAATCCCGCCATATACGCAGCAGCGCATTCCCTTTGGTCGATATCCGTATGGTAAGCTGCGATTTGCGCCATATTTTTCAGGAATTTCCCTGTCTTCTTTTCGTGAGCAATCTCTCCGGGTTTGTGCGGAAATACAGCTGTTTTCATATAAAAGAAAAATATATCCGGTCCCTGCATTCCCAGGTTATAGCTGAAATTATATTTGCGCACGGCATCTTTCAGTGAGCCTTCTTTCATGTTGGCCAGGGCACTTTGACCAAAGAGATAATGTGATGTAAATCCGGGCATTTTTCCTCCAAATATATTCTCGAATTTAAGCTCCGGCACGCCGATAGCCGTACCATCCGGTACGGAAGATTTCACAGCGGCCGCTGAACTCTTAATAGTATATCACAAGTTATATAAAAAGTTTGTTAAATATTTGTTTTTGTTTGAATATTGTGAAAATCTGTGTTATGATGGTCAGGTATATTTGCGTTTAGAAAAAAGTACAAAATATACAAGACAAGTGAGGTGATGAATGAGTGGTAGCTGAAACGATGTCGAGAGTGAGAGAGGCTGAAAAGAAAGCCGAAACCATTATTTCCGATGCGAAGGAACAGGCGCAGCAGATAGTGGCAAAGGCTGCGGAAGATGCCCGCTCACTCGAAGAGGAGACATTAAAGAAAGCCAAGGCCGATGCCGGAGCAAAGACCGGCGAGTCTGATGAAAAGGCGAAGGAATATGTTTCCTCAGAAGTGGAGAAAGCAAAGTCCGATACGCAGAAGATGCGTGAAGATGCGCTTTCAAAGAAGGACGAGGCTATTGACCTTGTCATCAGCAAGTTAGTCTAGCATCCCGTTGCCGGACAGCTTGCAAAAAATTTACAGAAAAGGAGGAATATGTATATGGCAGTCATGCAGATGCAAAAATTCAGTATCTGTGCGCTTAAAAAGGACAGGAATGCCATATTGAAGACGCTTCAGAAGACGGGAGCCGCCGAGATATCCAAGGGGCTTCCCGAAGATGAGGTATTTGTCAGAGAAGATGCTTCTTCGCAGCGGTCTGTCTACGAAAAGGCCGCCTTGTCTGCGGATCAGGCCATAGCGGTTCTTGATGAATATGTTCCCGCAAAGAGTTCCATGTTTGCCGGAAAAGATCTTGTTATGCGGAGTGAATATGACCGCATCAAAGATACCCAGGATGAATTGTCTGAGAAAGCGAGAGCCATAACGGCGTTGAGCAAGCGTATTGCCGAAGATCACGCCGAAAGTCTGAAGCTTGATGCCCAGATAGAATCTCTTGTTCCCTGGCTTGGTCTGGATGTGCCCCTTAATACCGAAGGTACGCTCAAAACGGCGCTTCTTGTGGGAGCTGTTCCCGAGGAAGTGTCCATGGAAGGTATTTACGCGGCTATTGCCGAAGGCGCTCCCGAGAGCAATGCGGATGTAAATATTCTTTCGGCAGATAAGAACCAGACTTGTATCAGTGTTCTTACGCTGAAATCCACAGAGAAAGAAGTGGAGGACGCATTAAGGGCAAAGGGATTTGCCAGAATATCTTTGGTATCTCATCTGACAGCACAGCAGCAGACCGAAAGCTGCCGCAAAAAGCAGGAAGAGCTTGAAGCTGATGTCCAAAAGGCCATTGAAGAAATCAAAGGTTATGCGGGATATCGGGATGATATCAAGATTCTTTCCGACTATTATACCATGCGTGCGGCGAGGTACGATGTGCTTGGCAGTCTTCTGCAGTCAAAATCCACCGTTGTTATAGAGGGGTATATTCCCGCATCCGACTGCGGTGTGGTAAAGAATCTTCTGGAGCAGCAATATGACATATTATTTGAGCACGCAGATGTGCCCGAAGATGAGGATATGCCTGTTAAGCTGAGCAACAACGCATTTTCCGCAAACTTCGAGGGCGTAGTGAGCGATTATTCGCTGCCGTCGAGAAAAGAAATCGATCCTACGACGATTATGTCGTTTTTCTATGTGTTCCTGTTTGGTATGATGCTCTCTGATGCTGCATACGGAGCGATTATGACTATAGTTTGCTTTGCAGCTATCGCAAAGTTCCCCAGGATGGCACCCAGTCTTAAGCGGATGATGAAGCTCTTTGGCTTCTGCGGTATTTCTACTATTGTCTGGGGTGTGCTTTTCGGAGGATATTTCGGAGATCTCATACAGACCATAGGACGTGTATGGATGGGCAACGAAAATGCCGCAGACTGGAATTTCGCATTGTGGTTCCAGCCTTTGGACGATCCCATGCGGCTTCTGCTTTTCTGTATGGTAGTGGGCGTTATTCATCTTTTCACCGGTCTTGCGCTCAAAGGATATTTGCTCCTTCGGAATAAGGATATTGCGGGATTTTTCGGCGATGTGGTCTTTTGGTATTGCTTCCTTATAGGATTGATCCTTATGCTGATACCTTCCACTATCTTTGCCGGTATAGCAGGTCAGCAGATAGTTTTTTCTGACGGATTGGTAAAATTCTCACACATACTTACCATAGTAGGTCTTGTGGGCATTATCCTTATGGGAGACAGGAGCAGCAAGAACCCGATTCTTCGCGTGGGTCTCGGTCTTTATGCGGTATACGGAGTCACCAGCTGGCTTTCCGATGTATTGTCATACTCGAGACTTCTTGCGCTTGGACTTGCAACCGGCGTTATTGCGCAGGTGTTTAACCAGATTGGATCCATGTTCGGAAGCGGCATAATAGGCACCATTCTTTTTATTATTATATTTGCCGTAGGCACTTTCCTTAATATGGCAATCAATATATTGGGCGCATATGTCCATACAAACAGGCTCCAGTATGTGGAGTTCTTCAACAAATTCTATGAAGGCGGTGGACGGCCGTTTAATCCGTTCGTAGCAAAAACAAAATACGTAGATATA
Source organism: uncultured Lachnospiraceae bacterium (assembly GCA_905236845.1). Classification (GTDB taxonomy): domain Bacteria; phylum Bacillota; class Clostridia; order Lachnospirales; family Lachnospiraceae; genus RUG14243. The sequence continues at coordinate 48,830 of CAJOQM010000014.1, forward strand.
AAGGAGGATTAAAAAATGGGAGAATTAGGACTTTTTTGGGCAGTAGCAGGAGCTGCAGTAGCAGTGTTCCTCGCAGGTACAGGTTCGGCATTGGGTGTAGGTATTGCAGGTCAGGCAGCGGCAGGTGTCGTTACTGAAGACCCCAACAAGTTCGCACAGTGCCTTGTTATGCAGCTTCTTCCCGGTACACAGGGTATTTACGGACTGCTGGTAGGCTTCATTCTTTTGTCAAAGATCGGACTTCTTGGCGGATCACCCGCTGATATTTCGCTTAACACGGGGCTTATGCTCTTTGCAGCATGCCTTCCCATAGGTGTTGCAGGCCTTATGTCCGGTCGTTCACAGGGTATGACATCGGCAGCATCCATCGGAATCATTGCCAAGAAGCCGGATCAGTTCGGTAAGGCAATTATCTTCCCCGCTATGGTTGAGACCTATGCTATCCTTGCACTCCTTGTTTCCATCCTTGCAATCAACGGTATCCCCGTATAAGAGGCGGCTTGAGAGTTTGGAAGGAATATTAAGGAGGATAACATGGCAGGATTAGATAAGATCATAGATGAGATCTTAAGCGAGGCTCAGGCCGAGGCTGACAAAACCACTGATGCGGCAAAGAAAGAAGCCGACAGGATAAAGGCCGAAGCCCAGGCAAAAGCCAGAGCCGAAAGCGACAAGATCGCGAGCAAAGCGGCGAGCGACCAGAAAACCATTGACGAACGCGCCAAATCTTCCGCAGATATGCAGAAACGCCAGGCTGTCCTTATCGCAAAGCAGGATGTGATAAACGAGATAATAGATTCGGCATACGAAAAGGTCGTAAACGCCGACATCGACACATATTTTGCTTTTATGGAAAAAATGCTCAAGGCATATGTTCAACCCAAGGAAGGCAAGATAGTACTTACCGAGAAAGACAAGGGTCGCATGCCTGCGGGATTTTCACAGAAAGTATCACAGATAGCTTCGGAAAAAGGCGGAAGTCTTTCCCTTTCCGATGAAAGCAGAAAGATAGACGGCGGATTCATTCTCGTATATGGCGGTATTGAGGAGAATTGCTCCATAAGAGCCATTTTTGATGAGAAGCGAGAGGAATTGGTAGATGCGGTGAACTCCGTGGTATTCCCGGAGTGAGCGGCGACGGTATAAGGAGGAGATTCTATGTCTGATTTAGAATACACTTATGCGGTCGCAAGAATACGAGCGCTGGAGCCTTCATTGTTTACTTCGCAGACTATGGAGCAGCTCCTTGCATGCGATTCGTATGACGCAGCGCTGAAGTTCCTGTCCGAAAAGGGCTGGGGTGACAGCGAAACAGAAGGTGATGCGGATGCGGTGCTTTCCCTTGAGCGAGAAAGAGCCTGGGAAGTGGTAAGAGACCTGGTAAAGGATATGTCGGTATTCGACGTAATGAATTATTCGGATCTCTATCACAACCTCAAGGCGGCTATCAAGGAGACAGGCGTCGAATCCGGTAATGCCCGGGTATTCTATAAGGATACGGATATTTCCGGAGAGCGCATGGTGGAAATAGTCCGGGAGAAGGATTGGTTTTCACTCCCTGCGCATATGCAGGAGGCGGCAAGAGAAGCTACGGAGACATTTATCAGCACCCAGGACGGGCAGCTGTGCGATGTGATTGTAGACAGGGCTGCACTCGATGCAATATATGCGGCGGGACAGGCCTCCAAAGCGGAAATCATTCGTTCCTATGCCGAATCGACGGTGGCGGTGGCAGATATTAAAATTGCCGTGCGCGCCCAGAAGACCGGCAAGTCCCTCGACTTTATAAAGAGGGCATTGTCTCCGTGCAAATCACTTTCGGCAGATGCGTTGGCTCAGGCCGCAGTGTCGGGGGAAGACGCCATCATCTCATATCTGGAGCAGACAGGGTACTCGGCGGGAGCAGCGGCTCTTTCCGAATCCGGTTCGGCCTTTGAGAGATGGTGTGACGATATGATCATAGAGACCATTCGTCCCCAGAAGTATAATGCATTTTCCATAGGTCCCGTAGTAGCATATGTGCTGGCCAGGGAAAACGAAATAAAAACGGTGAGGATCATATTAACGGGCAAGCTTAACGGGCTTGCGGATGACTCCATCCGGGAAAGGATAAGGGAAACGTATGTATAAAGCGGCAGCTCTCGGGGAATACGACAGCATTTACGGCTTTGCTACGATAGGTCTTGAGACTTTTCCCGTTTCTGACCCCGAGGAGGCGGGCAAGACCTTGGACCACCTTGCCGAGGCGGAGTATGCAGTGGTTTACATAACTGAATCCGTGGCATCCAAGATCCAGAACACCATAGACAAGTACAAAGAAAGCGTGCTGCCTGCGGTAATCCTTATTCCGGGCGTATCCGGCAATACGGGGGCAGGTATTCAGGGCGTAAAGAAATCCGTGGAACAGGCAATCGGCTCCGATATCCTGTTCGGCGGTACAAATTAGAAAGGAAGGTGGGTATATACACATGGCAAGTGTTGGTTCTATCCTAAAGATATCAGGCCCGCTGGTTATTGCCGAAGGCATGCGTGATGCGAACATGTATGACGTGGTTCGCGTAAGCAAGCAGAGGCTGATCGGTGAGGTCATCGAGATGCATGGCGATCAGGCTTCCGTTCAGGTTTACGAGGAGACGGCAGGCCTTAAGCCCGGCGAGCCCGTGGAATCTACCGAGGCTCCCCTTTCAGTGGAGCTGGGACCCGGTCTTATTCAGAGTATCTATGACGGTATTCAGAGACCTCTTGACGCCATCATGGAAAAGACTCAGTCAAATTCTCTTGCGCGAGGCGTAGAAGTTCCCGCATTGAAGAGGGAGCTGAAATGGAACTTTGTTCCTTCCGCTTCCGTAGGCGACAGCGTTGAAGGCGGAGATATCATCGGTTCCGTACAGGAGACTGAGTCCGTTAATCACAAGATAATGGTTCCCAACGGAATAAAGGGCACTATCAAGGACATCAAGTCCGGTGAGTTCACCGTTGAGGAAACGGTTTACACCATCTCTACCGAGGAGGGTGACAAGGACTTTACTCTTATGCAGAAATGGCCGGTTCGTGTGGGTCGTCCCTATAAGAGAAAGATTCCTCCCAAGACCCCTCTGGTAACGGGACAGCGTGTAGTAGATATGTTCTTCCCCATAGCCCGAGGCGGTACGGCAGCCGTTCCCGGACCTTTCGGATCGGGTAAGACGGTTATCCAGCACCAGCTTGCAAAGTGGGCAGAGGCAGATATCGTAGTTTACATCGGCTGCGGCGAGCGCGGTAACGAGATGACCGACGTTCTGAACGAGTTCCCCGAGCTGGTTGACCCGAAGACAGGGCGCTCCCTTATGGAGAGAACGGTTCTTATAGCAAATACATCCGATATGCCCGTTGCGGCTCGAGAGGCATCTATCTATACAGGTATAACGATTGCCGAGTATTTCCGCGACATGGGCTATTCCGTGGCTCTTATGGCAGACTCCACATCACGTTGGGCCGAGGCACTTCGAGAGATGTCCGGTCGTCTTCAGGAGATGCCCGGTGAGGAAGGTTACCCCGCATATTTAGGTTCTCGCCTTGCGCAGTTCTACGAGCGCGCAGGACAGGTGGTTACCCTGGGTTCAGAGGGAAGGACCGGTACACTTTCCGTTATCGGTGCGGTTTCACCTCCAGGTGGTGATATTTCGGAGCCCGTATCCCAGTCCACCCTGCGTATCGTTAAGGTGTTCTGGAGTCTGGATTCAGACCTTGCATACAGGCGTCACTTCCCGGCTATTAACTGGCTGAACAGTTACTCGCTGTATCTGGATGATCTGGGCAAGTGGTTTGATGAAAACGTATCAGAGGACTGGATGAGCGGCCGTCAGAAGATGATGAACCTGCTCCAGGATGAGGAGAGTCTTAACGAAATCGTACAGATGGTAGGTATGGATGCTCTTTCACCCGGAGACAGGCTGAAGATGGAAGCTGCCAGGTCTATCCGAGAGGATTTCCTGAACCAGAACTCCTTCCACGAAGTAGATACATATTCTTCTCTTCGCAAGATGTACCTCATGATGAAGCTGGTTCTTTCATACTATGACAAGTCTGTGGAAGCTCTGGGCAACGGCGCTTCACTTGACGGACTTATCGACATGGAAGTGCGCGAGCGCATCGGTCGATACAAGTACACCGAAGAGGCGAATATAGAAGAGCAGTACAAGACTGTTGAAAAGGAACTTGATAATGAGATTGCCGAAGTATTAAGGAAGGGGGACGCATAAATGGCAAAAGAATATAGAACAATACAAGAAGTCAGCGGCCCTCTGATGCTGGTCAAAGGAGTCGAAGACGTTGGATATGATGAAATCGGCGAAATAGAGCTTGCCAGCGGCGAAACCCGTCGCTGCCGTGTGCTTGAAGTCGATGGTGATGACGTAGTAGTACAGCTCTTCGAGAGCTCCACGGGTATAAACCTTTCAAACAGCAAGGTTCGTTTCCTGGGCCGCTCCATGGAGCTGGGTGTATCCGAGGATATGTTGGGTCGCGTGTTTGACGGACTGGGTCGCGCTATTGATGACGGTCCCGAGATCATTCCCGATGAGAGACGTGATGTAAACGGTCTTCCCATGAACCCCGCAGCCCGTGACTACCCCAATGAGTTTATTCAGACAGGAGTTTCTGCTATCGACGGACTTAACACACTGGTTCGAGGACAGAAGCTTCCTATATTCTCAATGTCGGGTCTTCCCCATGCAAACCTGGCAGCGCAGATTGCCCGTCAGGCAAAGGTTCGCGGCAAGGACGAGAAATTCGCCGTTGTATTTGCGGCAATGGGTATTACATTCGAGGAGTCAAACTTCTTCGTAGAGTCCTTTACGGAGACGGGAGCTATCGACAGAACGGTTATGTTTATTAACCTTGCCGACGACCCCGCCGTAGAGCGTATTTCAACACCGAAGATGGCTCTTACCGCAGCTGAGTATCTGGCATTTAACAAGGACATGCACGTGCTTGTTATCCTTACGGATATCACAAACTATGCGGACGCTCTTCGTGAGATTTCCGCAGCGCGTAAGGAGGTTCCCTCAAGACGAGGCTATCCCGGATACATGTACACTGATCTTGCTCAGATGTACGAACGCGCAGGTCGTCAGAGAGGTAAGACGGGTTCCATCACCATGATCCCCATCCTTACCATGCCTGAGGATGATAAGACTCACCCCATCCCTGACCTTACGGGATACATCACAGAGGGACAGGTTATCCTTTCACGTGAGCTTTATCGATCCGGTATCAACCCGCCCATAGACGTTATGCCTTCTCTTTCGCGTCTGAAGGATAAGGGTATCGGCGAGGGCAAGACCAGAGCCGACCATTCAAATGTTATGAACCAGCTTTTTGCCTGCTATGCCCGCGGTAAAGAGGCGAAGGAGCTTATGGTCATCCTGGGTGAGGCAGCTCTTACCGAGATGGATCTTATTTATGCGAAGTTTGCAGATGAATTTGAGGCTCAGTATGTAAACCAGGGCTTCGAGACAGACCGCTCCATCGAGGAAACAATGGAAATCGGGTGGAAGCTCCTTTCCATCCTGCCCAAGTCCGAGCTTAAGCGTGTTGATGAGAAGTATATTGAAATGTACTATGGCAAGTGATTTTAAAGTGTGCAGGAATGACGACTTGCGTTGAGAACTTGTTCTCATAAGCATGTCGGCATTTCGGCACCGTAGCTTGCCGTGAGCAATAAAGATTACAGAAAGGGGGTGGCTATATGGCTTCAAAGCAAATAAACCCCACCCGGATGGAGCTGAATCGCCTGAAGAAAAAGCTGGCAACGGCAACGAAAGGCCACAAGCTCCTGAAGGACAAACGAGATGAACTCATGCGTCAGTTCATGGATCTGGTGCGTGAGAACATGGAGCTTCGAAAGAAGGTCGAGGCCGGCATACAGGCTGCGAACACGAATTTCGTCGTGGCAAAGGCCGGTATGAGTGAGGAAATCCTTCACGAAGCCCTTATGGCTCCGAAGCAGGAGGTATATATCGAGGCAGGGAAAAAGAACATCATGAGTGTAAACGTTCCCACCTTTGATGTAAAGACCAGGACTGCTGATGCCAACGATATTTATTCATATGGTTTTGCCTTTACCTCGGCAGATCTTGACGGCGCCGTAAAGTCTCTGGCGGACATCCTGCCGGAGATGATGAAGCTTGCAGAGCGTGAAAAAGCCTGCCAGCTTATGGCTATCGAGATAGAGAAGACCCGCCGAAGGGTTAATGCCTTAGAGCACGTTATCATTCCCGAGGCACAGCAAAACATCCGCTTCATCTCCATGAAGCTGGCCGAGAACGAGCGCAGCACCAATGTGCGCTTGCTGAAGGTCCAGGATATGCTGCTGGAGAAAAAAATCCAGGAAGCTTAAAATCAAACATCACAAAATACCCGCCCTTGGGATTTTCCGGGGCGGGTGCTTTATGTGAGAAGGAGTTAAGTATGTTATTTAAGGGTAATCGTTTCCAGAAGCGGTGTAATTTCATCAAGAGATGCGCTCATGGAGTAAATGTGTAAGACTGTGCCTTCTTCCGTGCCGTCTGTGGTAAGGACCTCCTGACCGTCTACGGGGGAGAAATGATAATATGTAATATCCCCTATGGTTACCTGGTCTATTTCGTTGCCGCCGCCGAAGTTTCCGTCATAACTATTAATCCACTCTTCAGCGCTTTGGGTGTTTGTCATGTAGTCGATATCCACGGAGCTGTACATGATATCCGCATTTGAATATTCAACGCTTTTTTCAGAGGAGCTTTCCACATTCCAGCCCTCGGGAGCATCAATGGTAGCGCCTGTAATATCCACAGGTCCGCTCTCCTGCGCCGTAGCCTCTACTTCCATGGCGCCGGCATTGTCGTATTCTTCCGGAAGATTTAAGCGCAGGCTCTTTACTATCTGTTCGGTGAGATCTCCGAGCTCTTCATAAGGACCTGATACGCTGCAGTCTGCCGAGTAAATGCAATAATCCGCATCCTCTTCGGGAACTTCACCTGTTTCGTCTGCTGTAGCTTCCGCAGTCTCCTGTGCCGGCTCGGATGTTGAATCATCGGTGCTTTCTCCGCAGGCATAAAGGGAGAGCGTCATTGCAAAGCATAACGAAAGTGCCAGAAATTTAAGTTTGTTTTTCATATATTTCCTCCTTTTGTGCTTGAATTTGGGCTTTGCTACAATGCAGCATGCCCGATTGCCATGTGATTGTAATATAGAATAAAAAAGAAAAAATCACCCTTTTAGGTGATTTTTGCGGATTTTTTATTTAAGGAAACGCTGATTAATTGAGTTTACATTAATGCGGGCAGGTGGGATGCCACCAAGCCATCCAGAGAACTTGACGAAAGCAAGCCGAAGGCGTAGCTTGAGTCTAGTCGTAGGAGTG